>CACYEC010000049.1 GCA_902773225.1 uncultured Bacteroidales bacterium | reverse complement strand
TGCCAGGAATTGCTTGTCGCCAGTGTAGAGGTAGTGCTGCCAAAGATGTGTGGTCAGCCATGCGCCACCAGTGGGGAACATACCCCAGGGAGTTGCATCAACGGGACCGGCAATGCGCCAGATGTCGGTGTTGTGATGCGCCACCCATCCGCGGCAGCCATACATGGTCTGTGCGGTCTGTGCGCCTGTTTGGCTGAGGTCTTTGATGAGTGTGAAAAGAGGCATCTGGGTTTCTGCCAAGTTTCCTACCAGCGCAGGCCAGTAGTTCATCTCGGCATTGATGTTGATGGTGTATTTCGAGTCCCAAGGAGCGTTCATGCTGCTGTTCCATACGCCTTGCAGATTGGCTGCTTGTCCGCCTGGCTGTGAGGATGAGATGAGCAGGTAGCGCCCATATTGCATCATGAGTGCCACCATGTCAGCGTCGTATCCGTTGGAGATACCCGTTGGATTGTCAGCCTTGGCAGCGTATGCGGCCAGACGTTTGTCGGTTTCCAGTTCAGAATCTGCCGACTTGGGTAGGGTTAGGCAGACACGGTCGTACTGTTCGCGGTATTTTTTCACATGACGGTCAAGCAAACGCTTGAAGTTCATGCCTTTCAGCGCGGCGAGAGCGTTGTCGTTCTTCTTGTGAGGGTCACCGTTGATGGTATAGTAGTTGACGAAATTGGTGGCGGCGACGATGAGGAGTGTGGCAGAAGTGGCTCCGTCAACGCTGATATCCTCTTTCCCGTCGGTCACCTTTCCGTCAGTCAGCACCTGCACCCGAAGTTCAGCCGTCAGTCCTGCTGGTACGCCTTCTTGCTCCACATTCTTCATGGTGGCGGTCAGTTGGTGGGCCTCAATTAGATGGTTGGCTTGGATAGGGCCATCGTGCGACAGGCGGAAACTGAGTTTGCCGCGTTTGTTGGCAGTCAGACGGACAATGATGGCATGGTCGGTCTGCGAGGCGAAAACCGTACGGTCGTAGGTCACCCCGTCTGCTATGTAGTGGGTGGTTGCAATGGCTTTGTCCAACTGCAAGTCGCGCTGATAGTCGGTTGTTGCTTGATGCCCGAACTTCAATTTGATGCTTCCCAGGGTCAGATATCGCATGCCATGAGGACCTTTGACCACATATTTGTCGATGAGAGCATGGGCGTCACTTTCCTGTCCCTTGAAGATGAGGTCGCGGATTTCTTGCATGTGTTCCCTGGATTCAGTGGAGTTATTGTTGTGGGGCGAACCAGACCAGAAGGTTTCCTCATTGAGTTGTATCTCCTCTACGTCGGTGCCTCCAAATACCATGCCACCCAGTTGGGAGTTTCCGATGGGTAGTGCTTCGAGCCAGTGTGATGCGGGTTGTCCGTACCAGAGCCTGTGTGGCTGAGCTGTTGCGCTCAGCGTAGTCAAGGCCATCACGATGGTTAAGATGCAAAAGCGTTTCATAGTCGTCCTTGTTTTTTATGGGGTGAACAGTTTTTCCCGAATTATAGAATCAAAGGAATTGTTTTTGTTGATATTCAGAATCTTAATCTCTTTTGGTTCCTTTTATCTCCCAACGGTCGAAGTTGAAGAGTTTAGGACCCTTTCGGCCGGTGAAGACCAGATAGAGGTCGTGCACGCCCTCCACATTTGAGGTGATGTTGGCCGTGAGTGTCTGCCAGCGGTTCCATCCACCTGTGTGCCCCACCTGAAGACGGGTGAGTTGCTGGCCGGCAAGGCTGTCGATGCGTACTTCAATCGCACCGCCACGCAAACCGCTGGCCACAACAGCAGTGAAGGCGCGTGGTGTCATCTGCTGGAAATCCACATTCCTCAACTTGATGTAGTCGCCATTGTGGATGTCGGTGACATAGACACCTGTGGAGTCGTCCTCCTCGGTCTTCAAACCTTTGGAATAGGCCATGGTCTCTGCTTCCACCCTGTTGTAGGGATTGAAAGTTCCTAAAGGCTCCACCCCCTCGGTTGTGGGCATGATGGTGGGGAAAGAACCATCGGGATTGTAATTGAATTCCTCTACAGACACACTGCGGCCAAAACCTCCACCCTCAGGCAACTTGCCAGTATGGTAGAAGAAATAGTCATGTCCCTTGAAATGGGCTACTCCGCAGTGGTTGGTGAACGAACCAGTGTCGCACAGAGGCATAATGGCACCAGCATAGGTCCAAGGTCCAGTGGGTGTGGGCGCGGTGCTGTAGGAGATATGTTCAGGCACTCCACCAGCGGCATAGAGAAGGAAATAGGGGTCGAGGGCTTTCTCTCCCTTCTTGAGTTTCTTCGTTTTCTTGCCTTGGGGTTGCATCACAGGACGTTTCATTATCCAAGGACCTTCGACGTAACTGTCCTTGTATTCCTTGTTTCTGTCACGTTCTTTGCCTACCGGTGCGCCGAAGCCTTCCTCTGTCATTTCCATCATTCCCACTTCTCCCTCGTAAGAAATCATGTCGGGGTTGAGTTTCAGGTAATAGACACGGGGATTGCCCCAATAGAGCCATGCCTGTCCGTCGTCATCGATGAATGCGGTGGGGTCGATGTGGTCCCAGGAGCCGTTCTCGAAGAGAGGTTTGCCAAGTGCGTCATGGAACGGTCCGGTTGGGCTGTCTCCAACAGCCACGCCTATGGCCATACCTCCGGAAATCTTTGAGTGGGCACAGACATACCAGTAGAACTTGCCGTTTCGCTCAATGCACTGAGGCGCCCAGGCGCGGTCGTCGGCCCAGGAGAAACTCTCCAAAGCCAAAGGAGAACCGTGGTCGGTCCAGTTGACCATATCCGCAGAAGAATAAACGCGCCATTCTTGCATCCAGAAGAAATCGGCATGGTCCTCGTCATGCCCTGTGTAGATATATATTCGGTCGCCATGGACCATGGGCGCGGGGTCGGTGGTGAAACAAGTCTGTACAATAGGATTTTGCGCCGACAAGGTACTTATCAGCGTCATGACGGCGGCTATCATTGTAGCCACTCGTTTTCTTTTCTGTAAATTCATTTCTTTTTAGTTTGTGTATGATTGATTTTTGTTAGTGCAAAAAAGAATATTTTATGCAAATTTACATTCTAATCGTCAATCTCGTTTCTTTTGCTGTAACACATCTTTTCGTTTTTGTATCTATCTGTCCATATCAAGGTCAAAAGGAACGCCAT
>CACYEC010000048.1 GCA_902773225.1 uncultured Bacteroidales bacterium | reverse complement strand
CCTTCGGTAGAGCATACCGGGATATGCCTTATTCTCTTTCAGCAGACATTCGTGGAAATCTGAGTAGATGCTGTACATGCTTTTCCACAACGAAAGGAACTCTTTCTTAAGCTCCGTCTGGTCCTCTTCAACCTTGAACTCGCTGAAAAAACGAAGGATAGTCGTTTTCTGCTCTTCTGTCAGGTAGTCGAATGAGGTCAGTTCGTCAAGGTCCTTGATGTTTTCAAATAGCAGACGCGCATCAACGAGGTTTTTGTCTATGTCATCGAAGTCGGCAATCATCATCTCGCCCCAACCGTAGAACTTGTCGAGGGGCTCATCCTTGCCTGTTTGTCGGATGTACGACTGATAGAGCATGCAGACGGCATAGATGGGGTCGGCGATGTCGAGTGTGGTCAGTGAAGTGAACAACTCATCAATGGTCATATAACGTGGCGACCAAATGGTATGTCCCGCGAGTCGTGCTAAATAAATATTGAAAAAAAGCGATGCCCTTTTGTTTGGAAATACCACGACGGTATTGCTGAAATCACCGTCAAGCAGTTGCATCAGCCGTTCAGCCACCGATTCAAGAAAGGGGGAAGTATGGGAATTATTGTTTGTCATTGTCATTGTCGTTTTCTCTTATTGTTCATGGGGTTTTCTATGAAATGTCTTTCAGGAAATTCTGAAAGTTCATGTCAACTCATTCGGCAAGGCACGATGTCGTTTCTGCGAATATACCAGACATAGCCTTTAATACCTTTATAACCCATCTGTTGAAGCAGCTTCATGTATTGCTCCACTTGTTTCACATGGTTCTCGTTCTGACGGCCCGTTTTGTAGTCGATGACGATAGTCTCGTTGCCATCAGTGATGACACGGTCGGGACGCTTAGTGTGACATTTACCATTGTCATCTGTATAAAGGATGGAGCATTCGGTGAATGTCTGCCACTTTGGGGAGAACCATTCCGCTGCCTGGGTGTTGAGGAAGGCTTTCTCAAGTTCGAGAACCACTGAAAGGCGGTAGTCGGGCGTTTCGAACCACCCGTCAGCGTCAAACTGGGCGATGACGCGAGGCAGGTCTGTCGGTGAGTTAATGCGTTCAAGGATAGCATGGAAGAGCAAGCCCTCGTTGATGTATTGCTTGTTGTCCTCCTCATCTTCTCCAGCTATAAACCGTTTAGACTCGTTCGATTGGAGGAAAGACGCCTTATGTTCGTGGTAGATGAACTCACACGAAATGGACTTTGGCTTGATTTTGAGGATGTTCACTTCGTTGTCCTTCTCCTTTTCGCCGCTTGATAGGGTGGCGTCAGGTTGGTGGTCAGAGACAATCTCGCCGTATTCCATATATCCCCGTTCTTCGTTACTTGTGAAAAGGGATGCCACATCGATGACTGTGCTTTTTCCGAGTTGGCCCTCGCCATTCATCAGAGTTACGTCAATACTTCCTGGCACTCCCACCTTATCAGGTAGGCCAGGAGTAAAGCAATCGGCCAACACACTGAAGGTACTGGCACCGTCGCTGTTCTTCTTTTTGTTCTTCTCTTCATTGTTACCCTTTGTCCAGATGAAGAGATTGTTCTCGGCGCGGGTAAACCCTACATAGAGCAGGTTGGCATTGTCAACCCACACACGCAGCAGTTCTTGGTCGTAATCTTCGTTGTAAACACTGTCGATGAGTTTCTGGGTGAAATCCACAGGTAGTAGCTGCAGTTCATTGAATTTCTCGTATTCAGGAGTAACCCACAAAATGTCGTTACCATCGAATGGCCAGTCACAGAAAGGCATCAGTACGGTGTGGAACTCCAGGCCTTTTGATTTGTGGATGGAAATCAGGCGTATGCCGTCTGTGGCATCGTTGGGGATGGTCTTCTCGGCCATGCCTTCGTCCCATGCCTTGAGGAAACTGATGATGTCCGAAGGGTGGTCACGCATGTACTCCACAATCTTGTCGTAGAGGCTGAAGAGATAGGCACTCTGTCCTTTGATGCGATCCAGACCGAAGATCTGGTGG
>CACYEC010000047.1 GCA_902773225.1 uncultured Bacteroidales bacterium | reverse complement strand
GGGTCGCCCAGTGTCTCTTTCCATTTCACTCGGTTCTCATAAGTCGCTCCCTCAACGATACAACCGCCTGGCCAGCGCATGAACTTAGGATGCAAATCAACAAGCATCTGCGCAACATCAGCACGCTGTCCGTTCTTTCGACCTTTGAATGTAGCCTGCGGGAAGAGAGACACGTAGTCCACCAACACCGTCCCCTTCTGGTCAAACTCCAGGGCAAGCTCACCTTTGACGGCAGTAGCATCGGCTGTCAGTGTTGCTGTCAGCTCCGTCCACTCCTTCAATGACTTGCTGGTAAAGACGGCCGTTCCAAGCGATGCACCCGTCTCGCCATTCACCAAACGGGCTGTGATGCCACCACGATAATCACTGCTCTTCACATAAAAACGCAGGTCGTACTTTTCTCCTTGCTTCAGACCCATGCCCCAATAGCCAATGTTGCTGAGCACAGCCTTGCCGCCCTTCTGCACTTTAGTGATGCTGAGCTGCATGGCGTGTGGCGTGTTTTCATGCAGTGGTGCAGGGGATTCAATGACATCTCCCTTCACTGTAGCGTTCACACCATCGACCCGCCATCCCGTCATCTTTTTCTCATCCATGTTCCAAGGGATGTTCCATTTGCGGTTGTTGCGGTGCTCATAGTTCATGGCATCGACTGCCCAAGCCCGTCCGTCGCGATAGGTCATACTGGAAGGCAACACATGTTCCTCGAAACCACGGTTCTGCACCAGTTCGGCATAAAGACCTCCGTCACCAGCGTGGCTGATTTCCTCGAAAAAGATACCATAGAGGTTTGGCGAGACTACGGCTCCTTTCTGGCCGAGGTCAATTCGGATGGGTTGTGTCTGGGCTGTCGCTAATGAGGCAGTCATCAGCAACAGTGCTGAGAATAGAAATTTGTGCATGTTGTTTAGTGGTTGTTAGTTAGTTTTAGCTTTGTTTATATAGTTTTACCCATCTTTCGGAAGTAAAAATGGAAGTAAACTCGCTACGCTCTTGGGAGTTATGTGCTTTGCACAGGACGATAGCATTTAATTGCTGTAGTATCGTCCAGCACGAAAGTGCTTAACTTCCAGCCAGCATGCTGGCTTAACTCCTTATTTAACTTCATTTTATAACTTCCGAAACTTCAGTAGTTTTATTTGTTAGTTACAAGCTCTGGCCATCCATCAGAAGTCCAGTTGATGGTCCGTTGGATAAGCATGGCGGCACCATTCTGGGTGGCACTGTAGCCATGGCAGACAAAGATGTCTTCCCCGTCAAAGTTGTAGGCAGCGCAGTGTCCAGCGGCTTCCCATTCAGTCTTGTCACCCTCTAGGATAAGCGTTCCTCCACCCAAAAGCATGTCTTTGCCTTCGCGGTCAAGGTAGGGGCCACTCACATTCTTACTGCGTCCAACAGCCACACGGTAGTTGCTCTGCGCCCCACGGCAGCAATAATCCCAAGATACAAAAAGGTAGTAGTAGCCATTGTGGCGGAAGATGAAAGGCGCCTCAATAGCGTTGGGACCGGCGAAGCGAGACGTGGGGTTCTCTGCAGCATTCTTATCACCGGGGCGGTGGCGGCGGGCTATGGTCACAGGCTTAGTGGCCAGATGCATAGTGGAGTCAAGGCGCGCCAACTGTATGCCATCCCAGAAGGAACCCCATACGAGCCATGGTGTGTCAGTGTCATCGATGACGAAGTTCGGGTCAATGGCATTCCAATTGTCACCCGACGTCTGGCCGTCAGCGTTCACTTTCCATGTGTGTGATGTGACGATGCACCCTTCATCTTTCCATATATTAGCGCCCAAAGAACGACTGCTGAGAAGACCGATAGCCGAACCATTCCTACCGAAGGTTGAGCAACTGTATGCCATCCACCAGCGGCCATGCCACTGGATGACATCGGGAGCCCAGACATGATTGCCGAAACCTGGAACGGAGTCGGTGGTCCAGCCTGGGATGACCGTCATCACGGGTTGTGGCAATACAGTCCATGTCTTGCGGTCTTTCGATGTCATCTGCTGGATTCCCATTCCCGTAGCGTAAATATAATAGGTGTCGCCTTCCTTGGCCATTACGGGGTCGTGAACCATAGGTTTGTCGGTCTGAAATGCCTCACGCTGGAAACGTGGACGACGCTGCCCCTGAGCAGAGGCTGATGCGATGATGGTTATGAAACTCATCGCCAAAAGAATTGTTTTCTTCATGATGGTAAGTATTAATTATTTAGCCGTTACAAATTGTTTGAGTACAAAAGTATAAATAATATTCTAAAAGAGCCTTGCACAGATGTCACTTCTCGTTGAAAATATGTAACTTTGTATTATAATATTACTAAAGACATCATGCAAATCATCATATTGGTCATTTTGACATGGCTACTGATGCCGTTGAGTTTGGCCGCACAAGGTCAGAGATATCTAAAACTGCCCAATCGTCTCGTTACCCACCTGAACCCATTTCGGAACGACACCAGCTGCCTTGATTGCTGATAACACATCATAGGTGTGGTCGTATATATTTTTGGCGAGTGCATCCACACTATGGTCTGTCCATGCGGAGGGAATGGTCTGGCTGCCAGGGGCAGCCCAAGTGTCGCTGTAGTGGAAGTCTATCATCACACCCATACCTTTCTCCTTGGCCCGCTTGCACATGCTGACAACCTCTTGCTTGCTACTGGCTCCGCTGTTCACCGTCCATACACGTAAGCGGATGTTGTTGATGCCTTGCTCCTTCAGAATCTGCAGGATATCCTTCTGCTTGCCATTCTTGTCGAGCCATTTCGTCCCC
>CACYEC010000046.1 GCA_902773225.1 uncultured Bacteroidales bacterium | reverse complement strand
CTGATGGACAACTACGAAAAGATAAAGATCACCATCGACAAGCTGAAAGAGCTGTTGCAGCTGCCCGTTTCTGATAAGCAGACATAAAATCACATTTTTCTCCGAATCGCTTGGCGGTTCGGATTTTTTGTACTATTTTTGCACCCATCACTCGGAGGACTGCGACGTGTCATGGCCTGTTGATGAGTGATATACATAGAGGAAAGCTAAAAGCTTTGTTCCGTTCGTGAACCTGGAAAATTCATTGTACAAAGGGGCAAGTTTGAAAGCTGTTCTTCCTGTTGTGTATATATACGTGTACCTTATTATCTAATAAGGGACAGCTCACATATATGCAGCAGGTGTGAGCTGTATTTTCATTCTTACATTCACGGGTATTCCAGGACCTACAGGCTAGGAATGAGCTACTAATATAGGCTCACACTCTTTGTGCATGTACGAAAACGCGAAATGAGCAGTATGAAACAACAAGTGCTTCGACAAATCTTCTTAGTTATTGTTTTATGGACGCATACGCTTACAGTGTCTGCACAATGGCATGCCGTGTTCTTCAATGGTCACAATCGGTCTGCCATGCCGGTATCTCTTATTGACAGTCTGAAGGTGGCAGATCCTTGTTCATTCAACATCTTTACAGCAGGGCTGGAGTTTCATGCAGAAACCGACTCACTGATATTCAAAGCCCATATTCCCGATACCATCACTATTAGTTATCACGATAGAGATGTACATGTTTACAATCCCCGTCTCGACTTGTATCATATTCATACGGAGGGTACGCAGGTCAGCATATCATCCTCAGGCAGACAACCGTTCTGTTGCCGCGCAACAGGTAGCTGCAAAGATGGCCGTCTCATCATTGATGCCGACACCACGATGACACTGATACTCGACAGTCTATGTCTGTCTTCCCAAACAGGCAGCGTTCTTTATTTACGGCAAAATCAGAAGGTCATCATAGACTTGTCAAACAGCAGTTGCCTGAGCGACGCAACCGTTTATCAACCTAAAGACACGGCAGATATTTCAAATGCCTGCTTGTATGCCCGTGGGCCATTGACCTTCAAGGGCAATGGCAAACTGATCGTTTCAGGAAACTATCGTCATGGCGTATTCAGCAGTAAAAGTGTGACGATGAAAGACGGACACATCTTTATCAACAATGCGGTGAAGGACGGCATCCATTGCGACAAGTTCACCATGCAGGGCGGCACGTTGCAACTTTCTGTCTTGAACGACGCTGCAAAAGGCATAAAGACCAAAAAGAACTTGACGATAGAGGGTGGGCAGATAGAAGGTAAAGCCTGGGGCAACATGACCGTAACCGAAGGCGATGCGTCTTACTGCACACTACTGAAAAGCGACGGCATGATGACTGTCACTGACGGAAAGCTGTCATTGAAGCATCATGGCAATGGCGGTCGTTGCATTTCGGTGGATAACAACCTAACTGTCACCGGCGGTATGCTGAACTTAGAATGTTATGGAGATGGAGGCAAGTATCTTACGGTCGAGAACGATTCGGATTACTATACGCCAAAGTGCATTACGGTCGATGACTCTATATTCGTAAAAGGTGGCATTACGACCTGTACCAGCACAGGGTTAGGCGGCAAAGGTATTGTTGCAGAAAAGTACCTTGCCATTGGCGACTCTGCCAATCTGCAAGACATCAAGCTGCCTACGGTCAGCATAGAGACCAGAGGCGAATGCATCGTCAACAACGTGGATGAAGACTTGCGCTTCGGCTGTCCCAAAGGAATCAAGAGCGACAGTCTATTGGTCATATATAGTGGCGACATTACTGTAAGGACGGCAGGCATGGGCGGTGAAGGCATCGAGTGCAACAAGAACATGTTCGTTTATGGCGGGAAACTGGAATGTCACACTTTCGACGATGGCATCAACGTAGCCGACTCGATAGAGATTGCCGGCGGCCTCGTCTATTGCAACTCCGTCGACAACGACGGCATCGACTCCAATGGCAGTATCTGCATCTCCGGCGGCATCGTGGCTTCGGTCAACCAGCATAAGCCGAACGAAAGTCTGGACAGCGAGAATGGCACATACTTACGAGGCGGTGTCGTGTTTGGCATAGGCAGTGGTCATGTAGATCCTGCTCAGGCTTCTTTGCCTTGTTATTCCACCCCGTTTAATGAGTCAGAAGAGGGTATAAGTAGTAGGGGGTTCATTCTCACGGAAGGCAAATACGTTTACATCCAACGGTGTGACGAAATCATTATGGCCATGCGCAACGACAACAAGGCATTTCGCTCGTTCGTTACTATCATGTCGCCAGCATTTGAGGAGAACGAACGGCTGTCCATCGTACAAGGAGACTGCCCGCTCAATGTGGGACAGTCCCATTTCGGTGATGCTCTCATATTTGGCGGCTCAGGCAACGGATCTTTCTTAATTACAGACATACAAGTACAAACAATAAAAGCAAATGCTTATGAAACATCTTATTAGTCTTAGAACACTATTGTTCTTGTCAGTATTTATTTGTAATGCTCTTACAGCATCAGCTGAGACCGATTATTATTGTGATTTTACGGTTAATGGTATCTCCTACCAGTTTATTACAGGAAAGGCCAATGAAGTTGCTGTTTCTTATTCACACTATGAGACAGGACGTTATGGCGGCAATTATTCCAACTATACAGGAAGTATTAGTATCCCTTCAACCGTAACCTACAACTCTGTGACTTACAAAGTAACGGCTGTCACCGGACATGCTTTCTATGAGATGTACGACCTGACATCTGTCAGCCTGCCCAGTACAATAACAACTATTGGAGCATATGCCTTTGCTGATTGTACCAAAATAACGTATATGAATCTGCCAAGTTCACTAAACACTATCGATTCAGGTGCTTTTGATGGATGTGTTGGTCTAACTTATATCAGCATACCCAATGGAGTTGAAACCATTGCCAGCTATGCTTTTCGGGACTGTCAGAATCTCAGAAGTATCTCTATACCCAACTCCGTAACAAATGTGGGGCAAAATGCGTTTGAGGGTACAGCATGGTATAACAACACTACTGGCATGGTCTACGTTGGCAAAGTCGCATACAAATATAAAGGAACCATGTCGGCTGGTACATCGCTTGTGCTCAACAGTGGTACATCTTCTATAGCAGAATATGCTTTCTATGGCTGTTCGGGACTGTCTTCTATCACTATTCCCCAAAGTGTAACCAGCATTGGCAAAAACGCATTTTGGGGTTGTACGGAGTTGGCTACCATCAACTTTTCCGGTAACATTACGAGTGTAGGCCCCTATGCGTTTTCCGCTACAGCCTGGCTCAACAATCAGCCTGACGGAATGGTCTATATTGACAAGGCCGCCTACTTGTATAAGGGTACAATGCCTGACAATACAGCAATTGTGCTAAAAGACGGCACTGTGTCTGTCAGCCAATCCGCTTTTAGTAGTAATGGTTTATGCACTGGCTTAGTGTCGGTTTCTTTTCCGGAAAGCTTGACGAGCATCGGGCAGTGTGCATTTAGTGGCTGTAGGAGTTTAACATCAGTGGTCATTCCTCAAAACGTCTCATATATTGGCCCGGAAGCTTTTTCTGGAGCGACCTCACTTAATTCGATAACCGTAAAGAGGGAAAAGCCTATATCAATTACGAGCACAGCATTCCCTTATTCTTCTACCTACAACAGTGATGAAGATGAATATATTTATTCCTACAATCTTACGCTGTATGTTCCTACGGGCTGTTCAGAAGACTATAAAGCAACTCCCGTCTGGAAGGACTTCGTGGAGATTGTAGATATGGACAGCGAGATAGCAGAACTTGATGATGCCGTCTATGTTTCGCCCTTCACCGCATACGTGAACAGGGACGAGAGCATTGAAATCTGCCTGAAGAATTCACAGGCAGCAACAGCCTACAACTTCGATTTGGTGCTGCCAGACGGTTTAACGGTCGCCACAGACGACAAGGGCAAATATATTGATGCTTTGAGCGATCGTCACGAAGACCACACACGTACTTTTAATAATAAGGGCAACAACACCTACAGCTTTGCCACGCTCTCAGGAAACTCAGAGCCTCTGACAGGAAATGACGGAGCCATCCGTTTGGTGACGCTCCATGTTGGTGAGAATGTTGCGGAGGGAGAATATGCTATTTGGATAAAGAACGCATCCTATTCCAAACCCGATGGAACACTCATTACGCTTCCTGACACCAAGGCGACCGTCACCATTGAAGATTGTTTGTTGGGCGACGTGAACGGCAATGCTGGTGTAGACATTGGCGATGCCGTGAGCATCGTGAACTATCTCGTAGGCAAAGAATCGATGAACTTTGTGGAGAAGGCTGCCGACACGAACAAGAACGGGCAGATAGATATCGGCGATGCCGTGACTATCGTGAATTATCTTGTTGGCAAGACCGAAAGTTTGTCGCGTCAAGCTAAACTTGAGGAGGAAGAGAGAGAAGCGGAATAAAAACTAAGAAATTGGAGAATTGAAAAAATGAAAGTTATGAAAAAGATTTTGTTATCTGTTTGCGCCCTGTTTCTGATTATGGGTAAGGCTTCGGCCGAAGACACTTTCACGGTAGATGACATTAGACTGCCACAAAACGGAGAAGCCGATGTCACAATCAGGTTCTCGCTCGACGAGGGTAGCACCTGTTCGGGATATACCTTTTGGCTGCAAGTGCCTGAACAGCTGGAATTCGTGACCTATGTGAGAAATGAGAAAACGTATATCACCTACACAGCTGGTGACTGCTACAATGAGACACCGACTATCACACCCAACTTGGACGGAGGATACCTGAAAGTGGGCTGTCTGACGGCCAACAGCGATCCCATCAGTGGGCAGACAGGTGTTCTCGTGACATTCAAGTTGAAAACTGTCGGAAATGTGGCCGCAGGCGACCAGCTGGTGTGCAAACTAACAGAGGGTACTATCTCTGCTGAGAATGGCAGTGTGCATAACGTGGCCGACGCTACATTCACAGTAACCATCGGCGAGCCGGACGACGGCCGTCTGAAGTTCTACGAGACATCGACCACGCTACCCAGCTATACCGCAGGCGAGAAGGCCGACGTGACGATGCACCGCACCATCAAGGCCGGACAGTGGAGCACGATTGTCCTGCCCTTCACATTAACGAAAGCAAAGGCAGAAGCTGCTTTTGGCAGCGATGTGGAACTATATGAATTCACCGGATATACCACAACGGTTGATGTTGAGAACGACCTGACCCCCACAGCCATTCAGATTAATTTTTCTAAATATGTACTGAAAAACGCCTTGTCATCGATAACGGGCGGTAAGCCTTACCTGATCAGGACAAGCAAGGACATTGAGACTATTGAGGCCGACGACGTGAAACTGGTTGATGCCGTTGCTCCTGTTTCGAAGACAGATACAGAATATGACATACTGGAGGGCAAGTTCAATGGATCGCTGGTCAAGACGAAAGTCCCTGAAAACGGTCTCTTTATTAGCGAAAACAAGTTTTGGTACTCTACAGGTGCAACAGACATCAAGGCTTTCCGCGCGTGGTTTGAACTGGACGCAGTTCTGAACCAAGAAATTGCGCTGTCGAGAATCGTCCTAAATTTCGAAGATGAGACCACAGGAATTACGGTGGCAAAGAATGGTTCGGCCAGCACGGAGACAACGTATGACCTACAGGGCCGTCGTATAGCAAAAACGAACAAGAAGGGAGTTTACATCAGGGACGGCAAAAAAATTGTTGTTAAATAAAAAAATATAAACAGAAATGAAAAAGACATATATCATACCCCTTGTGGCATTGCATGAATATGAAGTGGAAAAGCCATTAGCAGCATCGGGTGTCACCACACATCAGGATGACATTGACATCGACTACGGCGGCGTGGATCAGAATGGCGAGAAAGATCCCGAATCACGACGACAGAACCCTGCTGTCTGGGAAGACGAAGAAGACTTGTAATAGTCACTAAAGTATGACTTCACAAAGTAATGACAAAACTTTGTGCAAAGAATCCGAAT
>CACYEC010000045.1 GCA_902773225.1 uncultured Bacteroidales bacterium | reverse complement strand
TGGCAACTGGGGAATGAGGGTGATGTCGGCTCCGTCGGCCGGTATGGCATTCGACGGTCCGCGCCAGTACTTGTACTTCAGTCCTCCAAGATTCGTCTGGTTCTTCAGCGTCTCACCCTTGTAGATGATGTCGCCGCTCAGTGGAGTGATGGCATCAGCCTTGTCGATGAAGGGACGGTAGTGGGTGAGAGAACTGAATCCGAGGTGGTCGTAACCGCCTGAGTTGACATTGTAGTTGCCTCCACCTCCGTCTGGACACAGCTGTTCTGCTGCCTTGTCGGCATACTGCATCTTCACACCACGCAAACCCTCATAGTAGCCGCGGACACGGTCCCAGTTGGGACGCCGCTCTCCCTTTCCGCCTTCATTCGGACCAAACATTTGCCAACTCGCGCCACGAGGACCGGCACAGTCTGCGTATTCGTATGGATACCAAGGGAGATCGGAGCCAGAAAGGCCGGCAAAGTTGAGTGCGCAGACATATTCGCAGCCTGCGGCGATACGGTCGTTCATGTAGGCATAGAGGTCGTCGCCCTGGTTGAAACCTATCTGGCAGACATCCAGGGCGCAACAAAGAGCCATCACCGTGTGGCCCTGGTCGCGACCGCTTTCCTGCATCTGTCCGAGATATCCAAAGGGACCACGCTTGTCGGGCATCATGATGGGCACGAGATTTCCGATGAACTCATTGCAGCCATCGTTGTAAATCATAGGAGTCTTCGTACGGTCTTCCACAAAGGTGCCTTGGTGGTCGTACTTATAGAAGGATACGCCTTGATTATACATGTGCACATCGTCACACAAAATTCCTATCGACATGACACACAACACGTTGCATAGTCCCCAGTTCGACCAGTAATGGCCAGGACGCTCACCACGGTCGGGATGACGGAAGTTCATCCAGGTGTCGTGGCGACGGCGAAGGAAATCGATGGAGGGGTTATACCAAACACGGACCATCCACTCCTTGAAACGGTCGAAGTCCTCTCGGCTCCAGCCGTCGTAGTCGCGCATCAATTCAGCGGCGTTGGCAAAACCATAACCGTAAAGTCCGGCGGCAAGGGATATGTTGGTATTGCCTGTCACTGCCTCCGTCACATCGCACCATTGCATGAGAATACGTACCGCGGCGTCAGCATGGGCACGGTCGCCACTGATCTTCCAGCGAAGTGCGTTTTGGAATGCCATGGCTGCACCACGAGCGGCGTTCATATAGTTGTCGCCCGACAAACCTCGTTGAACGTAGGTGGTCGGCCATGTGGCCACACCCGATTGCGAATACTGATTGTCGCAAAGTATCTGCCATGCACGAACCATATAGTTGTCCTTGTCTTCGAATATCATTTTCTTCGCACGGTCGATGTCTGACTGAGTGACGAGTGCCCCTGGATGAACAAAACCCTGATGTCCTGCCTTGTAGTCCATGGGCTGCTTGGCTGTGTATCCCTTGGTCTGCTTCACACTGGCGAGAAGTGCGCGCAGGGATGCCACATACTCGTCGATGACTATTTGTGAGGCTCGGCCGGCTGTCAACTCCACCTGGGCTAAAGCCATCTCTTCCTCCAGCTCTATGATGGCATTGGGAGCGTAGCCTTCTGTGGCTGTTGACACAAACTCCTGACAGGTTTTCAACACCTCGGCCAATGCGGTAAAATCGCCTGTGGTACCGTAACGGTAAGCCTCGTCTAAAGCCGATGTCTCTGTGGACAAAGTCCGCACCTCATCATCACTCAGGGCTATGTCGTAAAGACGGAAATCACTCACAAGCGTCTGCATCAGATAACTGTCGCCACTGAAAGGAGCGCGCCCTATCCAGCAGTTGGCAGGACTGCTGTTGAATACGTTTTTCAACAAGGGCATGTTGTTGGCTTGTTGAACTCGCTTGCCATCGATGAACAGTTCACCCCTCGGACCTGTCTGACGATAAAGCACATGAACCCAGCGGCCTTTGGATGACTCTGTACCCACTTCCATGCCAATCTCTCCTCCCCAGCCCGATGATGAAGTTGCCATACGCTGAACGTTCAGACGATAGGCGCTATAAGGACCTGAAGTCTCTGTGTTGGTAGCCAACTGGGAAAAAGCCCAGAGAAAATAACCATTGCCTGAGAGAGAGGCATCACGGGCCACACAGTAATAGACCGAAACGGTGAAATCCTCGAGTTGCCTCACCAGTTTACCTGCGTTGCTGGTCATATTCAGATAACCTGCACCCTTGCCTAAGTCCAGTACGTGACGTTCACCCATCTCCACAACCTTAGCCGGACTGACCACCTTGGCGGTGATGCCTGAGATATCGTCTATCACGTTATTGCCCGACGCTTTTTCAAAGTCAAATCGCATCAGCAAATGTTCATTTTGTGCCATTAGGCACGTCGTCAGCCACAGCAGGACGAGAACAGAAAGTAGTCTTTTCATAAGTCGCGTTATAAGTTTTTTATATTAGTTTCTTCTTCTGGAAAACGAGAATATTCTGCTTCTTGTCGTTTCACATCGCAAATCTACACGAGAAACGTGAAAGTACGGTGCACCTTTTCTCTAAAAAACAGAAAAAAGATGTCTCATGGCGTAAATATACGATTGTTACACCCTTTTTAGACAATTGATACACCTCAAATGAAGGTTTTTCATTAAATTTGTGGGCAATAATCAACCACTAAGCGATGAAACAACTGCTAACCTTACTTTGGACTTTTTTGTATGCTACAATATTCTTCGCACAAAACAGACCCCATCGGCTGACCGTCACCGATGGATTGCCCAACAATCAAGTGCGCCAGGTTGTCGAACTGCCCAACGGACAAATGCTCGTGGAAACTGAAGGCATGTTCTCTTTGTTCAACGGAAAGTACTTCGTGACTCTCAACTGCAATCTCGACAGCGTCCGAAACCTGACTTCTTTCGGTTGCCACGACCACCTTTGGCAAGGGGACAGCCTGCTCTGGATGAAGGATTTCTATGCCCTCTATCTTTTCGACACACGGACAAGAAAATTCATCTATGAGTACGACAGATACGAAGAGACTGAGCAACTTCGTCATTTCATCATGGAAAACGGAGACTCGGTCACACATGCCCGCCTTCAACAGATAGAACACCTACAGCCATTGCTCGACTCGCTCACAGCAGGTTCTGATATACAAGGGGAGCAACTGAACGCTTATCAGCGCGACAGACAAGGAGGACAATGGTTTGGCACACTCAACGGAGGTATCGTGTATCTGCCACCTAAAACACAAACGATTAGAATCATACCTTCACCAACTGATGATGTCATCCGAAGAATAATGAGCATCGACCGGCGGACCATGATCATGGCCGGAGAACAGGGCATCTACCTTTTCGACTGCGAACAAGAATGTTTCACTCAAACTTTGACTACAGGAAGCATTCACTGCGCGGAGATGTCGCGCGACGGACAAGGGAGAATCTGGCTGGCTACTAAACAAGGACTATACTGCTACGACCATGGGAAACTCTTGAACTATAACCAATCAAACACCAAGGGATTCATACACAACCACATGCGTTTCGCTCTCCCACTCGATGAGTCACGACTGCTCGTCTGCAACTACATGCACGAACTGGGATTCTTCTATCCCCATGAAAGGAGAATGGAAATGATCAACCAACTGATTCCCTCACTCTCCGACTACAGAACAATGATTGCCGCCACGATGCTGCAGAACAAGAACAAAGTGGCTGTATGCACGCAGAACGGGTGTTTCGTGTTAGATGTGGCGAGATTGCAAAAGGAGGAACTGGATGGAATCCAAGCTGTGAGTGGATACAGTCATAAATACAACTGCCTGTTGCTCGACCGCAATGGCAACCTATGGATGGGAACACAAAACGGACTACTCATGCTGAACAACAACCAGGTAAGGCGCGTCACTTGCGACGACGGACTCTCCAACATGTGCATCCAAAGTCTGGCTGAGGATAGTATGGGGAATATTTGGGTGGGGACATCTAACGGTATCAACCGTATTCAGATTGACAACAACACACAGACACTCAATATAAGAAGCATTGGCACTGACAATGGACTACCTGCTGTGGAAATGACTGAACGCGGAATCTGCCTCATGCCCGATGGAACGCTCTTTTTGACAACTCCTGTCGGACTCGTGCGATTCCACACCAGCGACTTCCAGGCCAAAGTTTCTTCTATGCCTACTGTGATGGTGGGAATCAATGTCGCCGGAAAGGAGATGCTTTTAGACACACTGCCACTACAACTCAATTACCGCCAAAACTACATCGACCTGCAGGTTTCAGCTCTCAACTATGCCCAACCTTCTCTGATGCGATACAGATTCCGAGTCTCGGAAACAGACAACGAATGGCACACGATTGCTGATAACGACGGACGCTTGGCCACCATCAGACTCAGCGACCTCAAACCCGGTACCTACACCGTTGAGGTACAAACATCTATGGGCGACAACATCTGGGGACAAGTGTTGAGAAAGACTTTCATCATCAATCCACCATTATGGTTCACATGGTGGGCTAAACTGCTCTATTTCTTAATCGCTACCGCTATCATCATGCCTTTGGCGCATTGGTACATCACAACAAAAAAGGAGAAACTACGAAGGGAAAACGAGCAGAGGGTCAACCAACTGTTCGAACTCAGGGAGGAGGCGCGGCATCAGTTCGCTCAGTCGGTCGAAATCAATCCCGAACGAATCACAACCAATAACGAGGAAAAACAACTCATCGAACGGATCATGAAGGCCATCGGACAAAACATGTCCAATACGGATTATACGGTGGACATGTTGGCACGCGACATCGGTATGAGCCGCGCTAACCTCTACAAGAAGATGCAAACCATGCTTGGGGTCACTCCTAATGACTTCATGAGAAACGTCAGACTGAAAAGGGCTGCCGAAATGCTTGCCAAAAGTGATGTGCCTGTCAACCAACTGGCATTGATGGTCGGTTTTCAGACACCACGATACTTCAGCCAATGCTTCCGAAAAATGTTCGGTGTCACACCTTCTGAATATCGTGAAGGGAAAAGCCCAACCACTAACTCTTAATTCTTAACTCTTAATTCTTAACGACTAAAGGGGGTATATTTGGAGCGGCCAGAAAACTAATATCTCTTCATCCATTGCCGCCATACCCACTGATAGACCCTGAATAAGGGTTCGCAGATGGCATCGGCGGGAAAGACGGGCATGAGGTGGAAATTGTGGCGGAGGCGTTGCCAGTTACGCTCCACCTTGTTGCGCTTTTTCTGCAGTTCTTCCGTAAACTGACCGAAATTGCCGGAAGCGAGGATTTCCTGCAGCAGGAAACGACCCGTTTGCTCGTCGGGGTCGTCAATCAGGTACTGGTTGTCGATGCGGAACACCTCCTTCATGATGAACATCAAGGCGCGTGTCAGTTTACCCAAACCTGTGGCATCCACCGTCTCCTTGGCCAGTCGGCGTTCTTCGTCATTGGCATGTAGCATCATGTAGTAGTAGTCGAGCAACTGACGGAAACCTATGCCCTCGTTGAAAAGGTGCTGGTTGAAATGGCAGATGAGATAGACGAGATTGAAACCAACAGTGGGGATGGCCACGTTTTCCCCTTCTGCAAGCGGCACGAAATGTCGGAACTGCTCTTCCTTCCATTGGTTGAAAAAACACTGCAATCGACTGTTCCCCTGAGGCGTGTAAAGGTGGGAGGGACGGTAGTGAATATCTACTCCCAATTGGCTGTTGACGGGCATCTCCACATTATGATAGAGGGCCTTTGTGCCAGGACGGTAGCGGTGGGCGTAGCGGATACATTCGGCTGGAGAGGCATCGAGCCATACATCCACATCACCACACTGACGAAGTTTGGGATTGGGATAATGGAGTGAGTTGCCGATTCCCTTAAGTAGGCACACGCGATAGCCGTCGGACTCAAAACGACGCACCACCGACAGGGTGAGCTGTGTCAGCTGCACGTATTTACGCTCTATGGCGTTGGTATCGGCAAACCATTTACGCATCAGTGGTTTCTGGGGGCGCTGGTCATCTGGCAATCGCAACATCGCATCGTAAAGCACCCCTACAAGACTCTGCTCCACTGCGATGCGGTAGAGTCCTGACCATTCTTCTTCTGACGGAGGAGCGTCATACGACTCTGCCTTGCCCAATGCCACCTGCAATAATATGAAAAACTGGTTTTGGAGCATAACAATTTACAAAATTAAAAAAAATACAGGAAAGGGCAACAAAAAAACTTACCTTAAAACATGAAAGTACATAAAATATCGTATATTTGCACCGATAACAGTTTTGTATTAACCTTCAATTCTATAAAAAAATGAGGACACTCGACCCAACCATTCCCCTTCATACACTTTTGTGGAACCAAATTTCTGGTTGCCTCCAGGCATCCTCAACCTATGCTCTTCTGTGCCAGCGCGAGGGCGACGAAGTTGATGTGACCATGCGCAGCGTGATGGAAGGAAACAGCCTGAAAGTGGACGACCAGTTGCTCGGAGACTTCTATGCACTGTGCATGGAGGTGAAAGACAAACTGCAGTTCAAGGAGGACATCGACTTCTACATCACTGGAAACTCTGAGGTCAACGCCATGTCATTCGCTTCGACCGACAGCAACCGACCGCACATCATCGAAATCAACTCCGGACTGTTCAACTTGATGAACCGGGAAGAACTGAAATTCGTCATCGGCCACGAAATAGGACACCTCATCAACCAGGACACAGTCATACTCCGGCTGTTCCAGTTCGTCTATCCTGACGACGACGCTTGCCCTGCTTTCATGAGCAAACGCATCGCCCTGTTCCGCCAAATCGCCGAACTGGGAGCAGACAGATATGGCTTCATGGCATGCGAGAACCTCGACGCATGCATCACATCAATATTCAAAATCGCATCCGGACTCTTCCTCGACAAGATGAACGTGAGCATCGACACACTGATCAAGGAAAACCAACAGCGCCTGGAGTATTTCCTAAAGGACAAGGGAAAAAGCGAAGGCTCACACCCCGTCAACCCCATCCGAATCCAGGCCATGTCGCTCTTCGCCAAAGCCAAGACACAAAAAGCGCTCAACGAGGGGATGGACGAACTCGTGGGCATCATGCAGACCTTCATCTACGAACCCATCGACCAGCATCTCTCAGCTTTCGTGGCTTCAGCCGGATTGCTCATGGCTGGCATCGACGGAAAGCGAAACAAAAATGAGAACGATGCCATCATCTCACAGTTGGGGTCCTTCTGCCTCTTGCCCATTCACGAACTCAGGCAAATAGAGAAAGGCGATGTGGGAAAAACCTTCAACGACTCTGTACAGGCCATCCTCGACCTCGACTCATCCATGCGCATGCCGCTGGTGGGTTATGTGATCGACGTTGCCTTTGCCGACGGTAAACTCGAAGAAGGAGAGATTGAATTTATCTACAAGTTCGCCAACAGCCTCGGAATCCCCAACGAGGAAACATCCAAAGCCATGCACTTGGCCATCATACAGAAGTTCCGCCCCGACATCAACGGACTGAAATAACCACGCCCTTATTTCAGCGTTCTAATCAAGTACTCAGATACAATGTCGGTAGTGCGATAGATGTTCTGCGAGAATCCGTGGTCGAAGTATTCCTGAACGACAAGTTCGCTCTTCGGCCATATCTGATGGAACCGCTCGCCATAGGTGTAAGGTACCACACGGTCGGCATTGCCGTGGATGATGAGTGCCGGCCCCTGATACTTGGCCGCTGTCTCGTAGATGGGCAGGCTAAAGGCTGTGCGGATATACTGACCACCTAATTTCAAACCGCCCCACAACTCAACATATTCGCCCGGGTCAAAGGGGTCGTAGGTCGTGCCCATTGTACTGCCTCGTATGGCATCGTCACGAAGCACTGCGGCTGGAGCCATCAGAGCCACCGCCTTGAACGCTGGTTCGCCCAAATCTTCACTCAACTGGCCTGCTGTCATCGCTGCCACAACTCCTCCTTGCGAATGCCCCACAATGGCCAGCGAACTCACATATCTCAAGTCGCGCACATACTCCACCACTTTCTTGGCATCCTCTATTTCATTAGGCACGGTCATGTCCTTGAACTCTCCCTCGCTCTCGCCATGCCCGTTGAAATCGAAGCGGATGCTGGCAATGCCATGAGCCTGTAAGGTATCGGCTATGAGTTCAAACAATGGACCGTCCTTCGAACCGTTGAAACCATGGCAGAACACAACCATCGGACACTTAACGCCTTGTTCCAATTCGGGTTTCTGAATGAGGCCCTTCAACCTGCCGTGATCACCGTCTATCCACACCGCATCACCTTTGCCCGGTACGGCATATTTACCCGTGGTCAACTCCTTCAGGTACTTATCCACCTTATACGTCAGCACTGTCGATAACTTCACCTGTCCGTCAGGACCAACAACCACCATCGATGGAATCCAATTCACACCGTAAGACTTGGCGATGGCTGTCTCCTTGAACTTCTTCAACTCACTTACCTGTGGATATTTGATGCCATATTTCTCGATGGCTTTTTTCCAAGCTTCCAAGTCTGTATCCATCGAGATGCCGATGAACTCTATGCCATACTGGTGATAGGTCTCATACAGACGAACCACCTCCGGAGCGTCCTTACGGCAGTCAGGACACCAAGATGCCCAAAAGTCGAGCACCACGGTCTTGCCCTTGGCTAACTTCGACAATTGTACCGTCTTGCCCTCAGGTGTCTTCATTTTAAAGTCGGGTGCCGACGTGCCTACCTTCACCAGCTCTGTCGCATACTTGTCGTCCATGTCCTGCTGTGCTGTCTGTGCTTTTGTAACTGTCACTCCCACGATGAGCAACGAAAGCAATAATAATGTCTTCTTCTTCATTGGTCTATTTGTCTTTAATCAAGCCACTTCTTTTTCTGAGTTTTTCACCAAAATGTACCTAAAATTCCTGGACGGTGGTTTTTGGCGCGGCTGGACGGCCCCGTTTGGGCTTAGCCGA
>CACYEC010000044.1 GCA_902773225.1 uncultured Bacteroidales bacterium | reverse complement strand
CGTGGTCCAATCCGTCTCACGTCCCGAGGTTGCCCGGATATTGCCGTCGGCAAGTCCATAGTGGAGGGCGAACTGCAACCAGATGAGCTGCCCTACGATGGTGGCGAACAGAGTCAGCAACGCGCCTTCGCTCCATACCATCCCGAAGATATGGCGGCGCTTGGCACCGAAACTGCGCATGATGCCGATATCCTCGGTCCGTTTCCGAATCTGCAGCCAGAACGTACCGAGCGTACCGAGAATGACATTCAGCACGAGCATCAGGCCGAAAGTACCCAATACGGTCTGGATGATTTTGTCATCATCGATAATTTCTCTCTTCTTGTATTGGTTGTAAGTAGATAGGAAATGAAAGCCATGGTCGCCTACTTTCTCAGAGAGTGTGAAGGGCTTGGGGGAGTACTTGGACACGAATCCATCGGCATCCATACCGGGCTTCAGCCGGATGACAATCTGCGGTTCAACCAATGTGGCCGAATACGGAAAGAAAGCGATATAGTGATAGCGCTCGACATACATTGGTTTCACGTCTTCCACCACTCCAGCCACGGTATGATGCGTCGTTAATTGCTTGTCCTGGAAGTTTTCTTCGATTCTGGATGTGTAAAAGAGGACCCGCCTCCCCACAACATCGGCTGTGCCGAAAAGTTGCATGGCGAGGCTGCGGGTGATGACCACGCCGTCTGTCGGACAGTCCTTGGAGAGCGCCTCAAGTGACGGACTGCCTTCCACGTTTTTCATCCCCCAGGTCTCGAAATAATTGAAGTCCAGAGGGAATCTTTCGAAATGAGTGGAACAATAGATGGTGGTATCGGCCTCTGGAGACATACGATACCCCCTATAACCTCCGGTGCAACCCAAGTAATGGTCCACGAAGGTAACAGACTGCACCTCGGGAAGCGAGCGTACATGGTCGCGGAAAGCATAGAGGGAGGCCATCACAGGCAAATCTTGGCTTTCTGACGATTTCTTGCGCCCGGCATCAGTTTCCTGCCCGTTGTCCTCCGAGTCGCTGGTGGCTCCATGGTAGCCTACCAGACCCACCACTAAGTGTTCTTTCTCGAACTCTCCGTCTGCACGGCAAAAGAACTGACTGTAGGTCTGGAGGGTCAACTGGTCCAACAGCCAGAAACTGAGGATGGCGATAAGGGCTATCTCCGCGAAAACGAATCCGTTCTGTTTGCGGTGTGCCCACAATGTCTTGAGTATCATGATAGTCTATCTTTTCTGGTTCAACGATTCTACGATGGGTTTACGTAGCGAGGTCCACGAGGGAATGAGGGCGGCCATGAGGTTGAGCATCGCACAGCAAAGGAACACGATGATGAACAGCGTAGGGGTGACGAACATGGAGATGTCCAGACTGGTGTCGAGTTGGCTCTGGGCATTGGAGTGGAAATCGAACATCCTGAGGAACACTTTGTTGTCGTGTATGAGGTAGATGACAAACCAGGCAAGCAACCACCCCACCATACCGCCACAAAGCGTCAGGATGAGGTTCTCGTGGATGACTTCGCTGAGCAAGGTGCGGCGTTTGGCACCGAAGGCCTTACGGATGCCCATCTCGGCACGCCGTCCCTCCATGCGGTTGGAGACGAGGCCGCTGAGGTTGATGGCGGGCAGAAAGAGGAGGAGCAGCATCAGGATCGCAGGAGTTATCAGATTCTTGGCTTCATGGACAAGATCCTGCTCTCCGTCGCGGGTGAAACTGACGCGATTGAAGAAATGGGTATCGACATCTATCACCCAATCTACATGCTCGCCTATCTGTGTGCTGGCCACGGCCATCACGTGCTGGCGAAACGGCTCCAACTCTTCGAGGAAGTCCTTACGTGAACAGCCTTTGCGCAAAAGGATGCGAACGGCGAGATTGCCTGAATAGGACACGGATGCCGAAGAACGGTCTGAAATCGGGGTCTGTGAATAATATACCTCGCTGTAAGGCACATAGACATCGGCGGCGGATTCGGTCAAGAACACACTCACGGACTTGACCACACCCACCACATGGTAAGGCTTCTCGTTGAACAGGACGGTGGAACCTTCACCTGCTCCCAACACGTCGGCCACCTTGTCGCTGATCACTGCCACACGTTCCCCATCCCGGAACTCTTTCTCTGAAAATGGACGACCTTCAAGGAAACGGAATTCATAGAGATGGAAGAATTCATGGTCGGTGACCCTTGCGTAGAACGGGATGCGGTTCTGCTGGTCTTTGGTATAGGCAAGGAACGTCGTCTGGGTATTATAGATGCCTGTGGCTGCCTCCACACACTTCATCTGGCGGAAACAGGAGTCGATGAGTTCCAAGCTGCAACCAGAACGGAAGCCACTTCCCATGTCTGATTTATTGATGAAGGTGTTCAGAAGGTAGAGCGTCCTGCTGCGGTGCACCTCGGGCGGAATATCTGCCAACAATATGTTGAACACAATAGCCACGACCATGGCCGAAGCGACGGCGACTGCCGTTCCCGCGATGTAGATAGCGGAATACAGCTTGTCGTCGCGGATCAGCGCGAAGGCATGGCGGAGCAATAACAAGAATTTATTGATCATGATTCTTTTTTATCTAACACGAATAACCACGAATGACCCATGAATTTGTCATGAATGAATTAATTAATTAATGAATAATACGTGTTCAATACATGGTAATTCAAAAAACCTGTCTTCCGTCCAAGAACTTGATGATGCGGTCGGTCTGTGCGGCCTGTTGTTCGTTGTGCGTTACCATCACGATGGTGCGTCCGTCCTCGCGGTTCAGCTTGTGCAGCAGTTCCATAATCTCGGCACCCATCTTGGAGTCCAAGTTACCCGTCGGCTCGTCGGCAAGGAGTATTTCGGGGTTGCCGAT
>CACYEC010000043.1 GCA_902773225.1 uncultured Bacteroidales bacterium | reverse complement strand
GCCTGTTCTCTACCTCATTCACGGCATGACCGACACCTACGAGACATGGTTCAAGGTGGGCAACATGAACCACATCCTCGACAACCTTATCGCACAGGGCAAAGCCAAGCGCATGATTGTTGTGATGCCATACGCCAACCCATATCCCGAACTGATGTTGCAGGGAAAGGCGAAAGAATACGACGCCATCGACACCAAACGCATTGTGGATGAAATCGTGAAGGACGTCATCCCCTACGTGGAACAGAACTACAACGTGCTGACCGACGCCGACCACCGTGCCATCGCTGGTTTCTCACTCGGCGGCCGACAGACACTCGCCACAGGACTGGGCAACCCCGACCTCTTCCATTATGTAGCCGCTTACGCACCTGCCATCTTCGGCAACGAATACGAGACGAATTTCACTAACGGCACCTACGCCCCTGTGAACGAACTGAAGAGCAAACTCAAACTGATGTGGTTGGGTACTGGACGCGACGACTTCCTGATACAGGCTTCGCGAGGACTCGACAAGTACATGACCGATCATGGCCTGACTCACACCTTCTACAACCCAGGCGGTGGACACACTTGGATGAACTGCCGCGACTACCTGGAACTCACCGTTAAGGAACTGTTTAAGTAAACAATCAACTTTCTATTAAAGACATGAACAAGAAAATATTTCCCATTCTGGCAGCCTTAGGAATAGCTGTCAACATACAAGCACAAGAGACTACCTATGAAACCCCGACCATGGGTTGGAGTTCTTGGAACACTTTCTATACGAACATCAGTGAGGACATCATCAAACAGCAAGCCAGAGCGATGGTTTCACAAGGATTCAGTAAAGTTGGTTATACGTATGTGAACATCGACGATGGCTTCTTCGGCGGCCGAAACAAACAGACAGGCGAGTTGCTGATTCATCCCCAGCGCTTCCCCAACGGTCTGAAGATTGTAGCGGATTACATCCACAGACTGGGTCTGAAGGCGGGTATCTACAGCGACGCTGGTGCCAACACCTGTGGCAACTACTACAACGGCGACGTGCTGAGTGTGGATGTGGGTATGTACAACTACGACGAGCGCGACGCTGAGTTCTACTTCAACGAGTGTGGTTTCGACTTCATCAAGGTGGATTTCTGCGGTGGCGACGCGCCTCAGAACAGCTACCGTCTGTCGCTCGACGAGAAGGAACGCTATACCGCTATCCATAATGCCATGGTCAAAACTGGTCGCACCGACCTGCGCCTGAATGTCTGTCGCTGGAACTACCCCGGCACATGGGTACACGATGTGGCCACATCGTGGCGTATCTCTCCCGACATCAACAGCAGTTGGGGGTCTATCAAGGACATCATCGGACAGAACCTGTATCTCTCCGCCTACTGCAGCGAGGGTCACTACAACGACATGGACATGCTGGAAGTGGGACGTACGCTGTCGGTGGAGGAGGACAAAACCCATTTCGGCATGTGGTGCATCATGTCGAGCCCACTGCTCATCGGCTGCAACATGCAGACCATCAAGCCCGTCCCAAAGGCATTGCTCAAGAACGAGGAATTGATTGCGCTCAACCAAGACCCGCTGGCATTGCAAGCATACGTGGTTCAACACAAAAACGACACCTATGTCTTGGTCAAGGACATCCTTGAACTACATGGACTGACCCGCGCAGTCGCTCTCTACAACCCCTCTGATTCCGAGAAGAACATGTCAATATCGTTCAAAGACCTTGAACTTGGTGGCGAGGTGAAGGTCCGCGACCTGTATGAGCATACCGACCTCGGCACCATGACAGAAGAACTGACTGCCACTGTTCCCGCTCATGGCACACGCATCTACAAGCTGGAGGCTGAGGAACGCTACGAGCGGACGCTTTATGAGGGCGAATGCGCCTACCTGAGCCAGTATCAGGAAATCAGGAACAATGCTGCTGAGGAGACTGCCATCTACGAGAGCAATGGTTCTGCCAGTGGTGGTATGGTGGCCGGTTGGCTGGGCCGCAAGGCCAACAACGACTTGCAGTGGCGCAATGTCTATTCCAAGGAAGGTGGTGAATACACTATGCAACTGACCTACGTAAGTGGCGAGAACCGTTCTTTGACTGTAAGTGTCAATGGAGAGGATATCACCACTCGTTCACTGAACTCAGGTTCGTGGTCTACGATGAAGAGTTTGAACATCCTCATCACTTTGAATGCCGGCAACAACGTGGTTCGAGTATATACCTCCAAAGGCAACTGGATGCCGAGCATCGACTGCATGACCCTCAAGAAGAAAGAGGTGCCAGAAGCCATCGAAGGAGTGGATGCTGATGCACCATCTGCCGACGGACCTTATTACAACCTCCAAGGTCAAGTGGTCAACAAT
>CACYEC010000042.1 GCA_902773225.1 uncultured Bacteroidales bacterium | reverse complement strand
TATGGCCAGCCGTGTCTGCAACGACATCGCCACCAAGTACGACCCCAAGAACCACGTGCTCAACTACTGCATGTCGTCCAACATCTCGGGTGTGATTGGTTCGGCTGTGGCTGCAGGTGTGCTGATTTCGTTCCTGCAATTCGCATAAAACAAGCATAGCATTAGGGGATGGCCAACAAGTATGGTCATCCCTTTTTTCATTTTATCGCCAAAGATTCGACTTTCACCTAACTTGTTCACGTTCGAAAGAATCCGAACAAACTCGATTCTTCTCTCACTAAATCATGAGTTTGAACACCAAACACATCAAGGACGAGCATATCCTGCCCCACCCTCTCGTCGCCGTCATTCCCGTCATCGTTCTCATCTGCTTGCTGGCACAGGTCATCTACCTCTTCGGCAGCGACTCATTGGCGGGCGGCAGTCAAATCGCCTTGCTGATGGCCATCGCAGTCTGTATCTCCATCAGCATGTGGGTGTATCATGTGAGGTGGAAGACTTTCGAACGGCAGATGATGAAAACCATCGGCGATGTGTCGCCCACACTGCTCATCCTGCTGGCAGTGGGTATGCTCTCTGGTTCATGGATGATTAGCGGTGTGGTGCCTACACTCATCTACTACGGTGTTCAAATCATGTCCCCCAGTTTCTTCTTGGTCTGTTCGTGCCTTATCTGTGCTTTGATATCAGTGGTGTCGGGTAGTTCCTGGACCACCATCGCCACCATCGGTGTGGCGCTTCTCGGCATCAGCCATGCGCTTGGTATCTCTGAGGCCTGGACTGCCGGTGCCATCATCTCGGGTGCGTACTTCGGCGACAAGATGTCACCCTTGAGCGATACCACCATCCTGGCATCGTCGAGTTCCAACGTTGACCTCTTCGTCCATATCCGCTACATGGTTTACACCACAGTGCCAACCTTTCTCATCGCGCTGACCATCTACTTCTTCGCTGGGTTCGGTGGCGAGGGTGATGCTTCAACACAGGTGGCGCAATATACGGAAGGTCTGGACAAGACGTTCAACATCTCACTGTGGACCTTGTTGGTGCCTGTCATCACGGGCATCCTCATCGCCCGCCGTGTGCCATCGCTTATTGTGCTGTTCTCATCGTCCATCCTCGCTGGAATTACAGCCTTGCTACTGCAACCCCATATCCTTGAGCAGATTGGCAGCGGTGACGGTTTATCGCGCGCTTCAGCCATCTGCCGCGGTCTGGCCATCACTTATTTCGGTGGCACAGCGGTTGATACTGGTTTCGCTCCCTTGAATGAACTGGTATCGACCAATGGCATGGCTGGAATGTTGAACACCATCTGGCTGATTTTGTGCGCCATGTGTTTCGGTGCCGTCATGGTGGCGAGCCGCATGATAGAGAGCATTACGAACGTGATTGTGAGTTGGGTGCGCAACCGTTTCAGCCTTGTGGCATCTACGGTCTGCACAGGACTGTTCTTCAACATATCCACAGGCGACCAGTTCATCTCCATCGTGCTGACGGCCGACATGTACCGTGAAACCTACCGCAAACAGGGCTACGAACGCCGTCTGCTGAGCCGAACCACAGAGGACGCCGCCACCGTGACTTCAGTATTGATACCATGGAACACGTGCGGTATGACGCAGGCCACCGTCTTGGGGGTGGCCACCCTGACTTACCTCCCCTATTGTTTCTTCAACTACCTCAGCCCCCTCATGGCGCTGTTCATGGCTGCCATAGGGTGGAAAATCAAACGTGAAGAAGTACCTTTGGATACGGTGGCTCAAGAATAAAATGATGTTCAATCCCAATATCCGCATTAAAACGAAAAAGAAGATATGTGCAGACCTGAACTCATAGTGATGCTCACATATAATGACTTTACTGTTTCTGACGCCTCAGCGATTTTCGAACGGTGTAAAGAATCTAAAGCCTGTTGTTGGGGTATGAAAGAGCATCCCTTGCCCCCTCAAGAGATGAAACAATTGTTTGCTAAGATGAAATCATACGGGAAGACCACATTCCTTGAGGTGGTGGCCTATTCCGAGGAGGAAGGCATGGCTGGAGCCGAACTGGCCGCTCAATGTGGTTGCGATGTGCTGATGGGTACAAGTTTTGCAGAATCCATCAGTGACTTTTGCCGTGCAAACCATATACGATATATGCCTTTTGTTGGTCATGTGAGCGGTCGGCCCTCTGTGCTGTCGGGAAGCGTGGAAAGCATGGTGGCAGAAGCGCGTGAGTATGTGGCTAAAGGTGCATACGGCATCGACCTGTTGGGCTACCGCTATGATGGCGATGCCCTGGGGATGATACGCCAATTCCTCAATCAAATAGAAGTGCCTGTATGTCTGGCAGGCAGCATCGACAGTTACAACCGATTGGCAGAAGTCAAGTCGGTGGCACCGTGGACTTTCACCATCGGAAGCGCTTTCTTCGACGAGAAGTTCCTCATCGGGGATGAAGACAAACTGGCATCCCTGCCCAACCGATGCGGAAAAGACAACACCCCACCCCAGCCCTTCCCCTTAGATGGGAGGGGAGACCGATATGCTCGTTTTTACAGGCAGATTGACCTTGTATGCGATTTTCTGGGGTGATAAACAATTGATATGAGAGAAGAGATTTAAGATGTTGAGGTTTGATTTAGATATCATAATAACGAGAGGAAATCTTTTAGAATCATCGATATACAATGGGAAAGAAACAAAATGAGGTAGTGGATTACTACGACTCAATCGCATCAAGTTACGACGAAAGCCGCTTCGGCAATAGTTACGGACGTTTCATCGACGCCGAGGAGCGAAAAGTGATGGACCAACTCATCAATACCGAGGCAGAAGAATTACGGCTCGACATGGCATGTGGCACAGGACGCCTGACGAACTATGCCACCCATGGTTTGGATGCCAGCGCCGAGATGATGTCGCACGCCATGAAACGGCATCCTTCGGTCCAGTTCACACAGGCATCGGCTACAGACACCGGCTTTCCCGACAATACGTTCGATGTGGTATATTCTTTCCACCTGCTCATGCATCTTGACAAAGACACCATCGGTCAGATTTTCAAAGAGGTACACCGCATTCTGAAACCAGGAGGACGATTGATTATCGACATTCCATCAAAGAAACGACGCCAACTGTTCCATCACCGACAGGCATCGTGGCATGGTGGCATGCAGATGACAACTGAAGAGGTGGAGCGTATGGCCACGACAGCCAATGACGAACCATTTGACAGGGACCACACGAAAGGTCTTTTTTCCTTGAACCGCACCTTTGGTATCATGATGCTGCCTTTGCACCGTCTGCCGGAACGTATGCGCAAACCCTTGCTGAAACTCGACTACTCAATGGCTAACGGATGGATGAAAGAATATAGTTCGTATCTCGTTTGTGAACTGATAAAACGCTGAAAGAAATGAGCAAGAAACTGTTTTGCGAGATTTGCCCCGCCACATACGCCATCTCGCTTCAAAAGGAAATTTGGAAACGGCGCTTGAAGAATATGATGGGAAAAGAACGTTTTGCCACCCAAAGGCAAAGCGAAAAACTGGATGCCTTGGTGTGGGAGGTCCATAACAACATGATTAAAAGAGGTCCCGGCATCGACGAAAGGTTGCAACAGAACAAAGCCGACAATATCCGGTTGGCATGCTCACGCATCAACGGACTTGTCATCCAACCTGGAGAGACCTTCTCTTTCTGGGAAATGGTGGGCAAGACTTCCAAGAAGAACGGTTTCTCTGAAGGAAGGGTCATCGTCAACGGCAAACTGGTGGCTGGTGTAGGCGGTGGGCTCTGCAATCTCGCCAACAGCCTCAACCTCGTTGTACTCCACAGTCCGCTCACCATTACCGAGGTGCACCACCATTCCGATGCGCTCGCCCCCGACCCCGGAGGCAAAAGAGTGCCTTTCAGCGCCGGTACGTCGGTCAACTACAACTTCATCGACTATCGGTTCCGCAACGACACGCTGCAACCCGTCCAACTGTGCACTTGGTGTGAGGGCGACAACCTCTTCGTGGAACTCCGCACCACCGAACCTTTTCCCGTCACCTTCCGCATTGTCGAGGAGGAACACCATTTCCATCAAGAATCAAATGGCAAGTTCTACCGTGTGTCGAAAATCTACCGCGAGACTCTCGACCGCGCTACAGAAGAGGTGAAGACTAAGGAACTCATCTGGGACAACCACTCCGAGGTGATGTTCGACTACAGCCTCATACCCAAGGAGCAGATAAGATGAACTGACTACTACTTGTAGATGCCGAGGGCTTTAGGCCAGTCGAGGCGGAAATAACTGTCGAGGAAATAGTCGCCACGGTATTTCTGCAGGGGAAGGAACATGGACACACAGCCAACAGTAGTGGTGTCGATGCGGTAGTTGTTGCCCTTGAATCCAGAATAGAAGAAATCGGTGGAACGGGAATAGACAACAGCTTGGTCGAAAGCCTGCTTCCAGACGGCATAGTCATCACTCGACAGCCATTGGAGCATCACAGAGTTCATGTCGTAGAAATCGGGATAACAGTTGTTGCGGTTGTGACGGCATACATCGTAGTTGAAAAAGTTGTTGGTCTTGGAGAGGTCGAGGTCCTCCAAACTGTTCTTGTATTTGGCATAGACTTTGGCAGTGGCATCGGCGAGTTGTGGCAATTCATCGGTAGAGATAACGGACAACACCGAACCATATATACCATCGCAATAGTGCTCGTAATAGGCATCGACTATGGCCTTGTAATCGATTTTATCAGCAGCCATTAGTGGAACAACCTTGTCGTATGGCGCTCCCTTGTTTGGTATTTCATTAGGTGCCCCAATGATACACTTGGTGGCGTTCCTCAACTGATAGGCCACCTCGACTGTCTGCATGAAACAGCAGTCGAAGAAGATGAAATCCACTTTCCCAAAAGATTCTTTCACAACTGCCGCCAAGTCGATGATGCTCATTTCTTCCTTCGTTGGGTCAAACTCTACGTTTGAGACTTTGTTCAATCCGTTATCTAATCCGAAGGAGTATCTCAACCCGGGTGTTGCCAGACATTCGCTGTTGTCTCTCTGGTTCACAGCCGATTTTCCGTTTTCAATCGTCTGCCAACCAGAAGCGTGCGACCAGAAGATGATGCCGTAACTGTCGGCGCGGTGGCAACTACGGGCATAGTCGAGGACTTGTGCCAGGATATTAGGGTCGCAAGAGTTCTGTTCATGGTCGTATTCCTTTTCAGGCACAAGGGAAACGAGGTCTTGTGCCTGGGTTTTGTTGTCGATTGCGTAGATTCGTGGGTACTTGATGTCGTCGATGTAAAGCAAGAGGCAGTCGTTGTCGGTCAAACTCTTCGCGCCTTTCAGCATCTCGAAGACATCTGCAGCCACGACATTGTTGAGCGTGTTCTCTGCTACCATATAGACAATGACAGTACGCGAAAGCGTGCCGTCACCACCGGGGTTGTCGTCATCTTTTGAGCAGGCAACGAGAAACAAAGAGCATAAGGAGACAATCAGAGACTTGATTATCCCTTTTCTGAACCAAAAGTTATTGTTCATCGCCATAATCAAGACGTTTGAAGGCAAAAGTCTCTTGGTTGACCGATTGTACAGCGGTGTTTTCGGCCTTCAGGTATTTTTGCAAGAGTTTCTTTCTTGCCTTAAGCGCTTTTCCGAGTTTGTCATAGTAGATAACACTGCACGTACGGTTCTCCAGTCCAAGTGTATGCTCGAGGAACTCCTTGAACTGGTATGAATACTCCATTCTCCGTTGTAGGAAATTGGTTTTCTTCGTGAAATAGGCTTTATCAACCATGTTGACCTCGGTGATATAGACGAGTGAGTCGCCAAAAGCTGCACCGACACCAATGATGTAGGCAGGTTTCATCTCCACTATTCTCCCCTGCTCCTGCACTACATTCATGTTGGTGCCGATGGAGCCTTTTTCTTTCCTGTCCTTCTTCTTGTTTTTCTTGTCAGACTTGTCTTTCTTGTGATGTTTGCCTGAATCTGTTGACACTGCAGGATTCACATCACCTTCAGCACTGGTTGGATTCTGGGCGAATCCACTCAGCGCTGTAATGCAAAAAAATAAAATGACGAGATATTTGAATTTGCACATATTCCGTGTTTCTAAAAGCCATAATTTGAGAATTCGGGTGCAAAATTACGAATTTCTTGTCAAAAACAGCAACATTGCTCCCCAAAAGGGTGAAAAAGAGTTGTTAAAGTTGTTAAAATAACTACGCCATCATTTAGTCTAAAACTAAATGCTAAAGACTAAAATATTGAAGCTAATTAATAAACGCCTCGATAGCAGTGTCTTTGGCTGTCTTGCGCAGTATTCGAAGAGCCTTGTCACGGATTTGCCTTACCCTTTCACGCTTCAGCCCGAGTTTCTGACCAATCTCGGCCATGGTGGATTGCTCCGCTCCGATACCGAAGTACATCCTGACCACCTTCTTCTGACGTTCGTCGAGGGAGACGATAGCCTGTTCGAGGTCGTTGAGGAACGTCTTGGAAGCGAGTAGTCCGTCGGCCATAGGTGCGTTGTCGTTGACCAGCACGTCGAGCAATGTGGTGTTCTCTCCTTGTGCAAGATTGGCATCAACGCTAAGTGGTTTTCCGTAATTGACTGACTCGCTGACCTTGTCGCTCGACATATCGAGCATAATGGCGAGTTCCTCGTTCGAGGGCCATCGCTCGTTGTTCTGAACGAAGTCACGGGTGGCACGGTTGATTTTGTTGTGGGTATCAACCTGTTTGACTGGCATCCTCATGATTCCGGCTTCTTCTGCCAGCGCCTGCACGATTGACTGCCGTATCCACCAGACAGCATAACTGATGAAGCGGATGCCTCGGGTCTCGTCGAACTTCTCCGCGGCCTTGACGAGTCCTATGTTGCCTTCGTTGATGAGGTCCTGTAGAGGCAGTCCCTGGTTTTTGTACTGGCGTGCCACGGATACGACGAACTTGAGGTGGGCACGGATGAGTTTGTCGCGCGCCTGCAAATCCCCCTGGCGGCTCTCGGCGGCCAGTTGTTGTTCCACTTCGGGAGCGAGTGGCTGCTCGTTGGCTATCTCGCGCAGGAAACGATCGATGGAACCGCCTCCTGTCATATTGTTCGCTTTCTTCACATTGTTCTTCATAATCGATCTCCTTGTTACGTTGACTTCGTCTTCGTTTGTCACGACTTGGCATAACTTAAACAAGTTTAGTTCTGCGCTTGCTGTTCCAAACATTGGCAAATTTACAAAAACTTTTCGGATAACATGAATGTTCCGCGTTTTTTTTCGACACGAATCCTACATTCTACCTGATCAGGATTTTCTTGCCGTTGCGGATATAGACGCCCTTGGTGGGATTCTCGACACGCTGGCCGTTGAGGTTGTAGATGGCTCCGTCGTCAGTCCGCTGGTCTGTGGCGATTCCGTCGATGCCACTGGCGTCATCCTCCACGATGGCCGCGAACTGGTCCCATCCATTGGCGATGTAGGCCGCCTTCTTCCCAACAGGAATATACAATGTGGCGGGCGAATCCTCAAAATCATAATCCTGCTTGGCCTCGTTCCAACTTGAGATGGAGAAGACACTCTCATTGATGGCGAACGGAGTCTTGACGCACGAGATGACGGAAACAAGCGAACTGATGTCCCTGAAGGCGAAGTCCCCCAGACTGGTCAGCGTGTATGGCAACACCAACTTCTGGAGCCAGAAGCAATAGGCGAACGCCGAATTGCCTATCGTCTCGCAACCCTCGGGAATGGTAAGTTCCTTGAGCCTGTAGCAGTTCCAGAAAGCCGAATTACCAATGGCCTTCAACGTGGGCGGCAAAGTCAGTGTGGTAATCTCATAACAACCGCTGAACGCCCTGTCGCTGATCGCAACGACATTGCACTTCGTGCCGTCCCACTCCACCTGCATGGGGATGTTCACTTCCGTCAGTTCTTTGTAGTTCTCGTCCGCCAGGACGATGGCGGTCTTCTCTGTGGTCAGCACCTGATACCTCAACCCCGCTATGACGGCCTCCACAGGCTCGCCTTCCTTCATACTCGTGAACTGGTCCCAACCCTTGGCGACATAGGCGGCCTTGGTTCCGACAGGGACATAGAGCGTGGCTGGCGAAGGCTCATAGTCGTAATCCTGTTTTTCCTGGTTCCAATCCGAGAGGCTGAAAACATCCTGACTGATGGCACAAGGAGACTTGACGCGTGAGATGACCGAAACCATACTGCTGGCATTGGCAAAAGCACGTTCGCCTATGCTGCTCAGCGTGGAGGGAAGGACAACCTTCTTGAGCCTGAAACAATAGGCGAATGCCGTACTGCTTATTGACTCGCAACCCTCGGGGATGTCGAGTTCTTCGATGCTGTAACAATTCCAAAATGCATCGTATCCTATGGATCTCAACGTGGAGGGGAAGGTCACTGACGAAATATTATAACAACTCTCGAACGCCTCGTTGGCTATGGCATCGACGGTGAATGAAGCGCCGTCGCACTCCACCTTTGCAGGGATGTCCACCTCCGTCAGTTCCTTGTATCCCTCGTCGGCGATGACGCTGGCTGTCTTGGTGTCGGGCAGGCAGAAGAACTTCAAACCGCCGGCAACTACCTCCTTGGGCTCTCCCTCGGCGCTCTTGGCGAACTTCGTCCAACCGCTGATGGCCTCGTACTCCGCCTTCGACCCTACGGGAACGTAAAGCACGGCGGAAGGGGTTTCGTAGTCGTATTGCTGGCTGTCGCTGTTCCATGACCTGCACACGAACGTGTTGTCGTCAATGACAAACGGGTGGACGATATGGGAAACGACCATCTCCAGGTTCCTGCAGTTGAAGAAAGCGTCCTTGCCGATCTTCGTCAATGTAGATGGCAGTTCCAGACGACGCACACGATAACTGTAATAAAACGCTTCGTCTTTGACCGTCAACACGGTATAGGTCGCGCCGTCGCTCTCAAAGGTCTCGGGAATGGTCAAGTTGATGGCCCTGGAATCATCGCTCAACCCTTTCACAAAGGCGTGGTGAGATACGGTATTGCAGAGGTAAACGAAATCGCCTACCGTCTTCTCCACGGGTTCTGCCACCTGAATGGTGGCTGTCGCCTTCACAACGTTTCCCTCAGTGTCGGAGGAGAGTTTCACGTCGAAAGTACCTGTCGCAGATGGGACGAAAGCAAGCGTTTCCTCGCCTGTCTGCCCCGCTCCGACAGTTCCGTTGACTGTCGCGACCAATGTCCACGTGCCGCCCTGGTTCATCCAGAGGAAGAGGCGTTCGCGCGAGGTCTTGCCGTTGTTGGTCAGCGACACCCTGATTTCCGTCTCTTCGTTGAGCAGCACATCCTCGCCGACGGTGAACGCATTGACCGTGTAGTCGGAGGGAGCCGCCTTGGGTTCGACACCGATGATGGCATCCTGGCCCTGGCTGTATCCGGACTTTCCGTCGGTATAAGGATTGGCGACCGACAGCACATAGTAAGCATCCGGACTTCCGCCCCATCCCCAGTTGATGTGGAACAAACCCTTGCCGTCGTAACCGTCGCAGATGAACTGATGACCTCCCTCGTCGCTCTGACCTGAATAAGGAACGGGACGCCCAGCCGCCAGTTCCTGGTAGATGAGCGCTTCCCAGTCACTGTCGGAATAGTCTGAACGATACACGCACTTGAGGTCTTCGCTGTAGTCGAACGTCTCTATCAGCACCTGCGGATTGAGCCATGCCGAGGAACCTCCCAAGCCGTAGCCCATCTTCACGGACTGACCGCAGTAGCGCATCAGTTGGGCCACGGCGGTAGTGGAGGCCGATTCTGACTCACCGTACCCGTAAGTCTGTTTCATGGCATCCCAATCGAAATCCATAGGCGGTAGTTCGGGAAGAGGCTCGCTGAATCCGCTCGGGGTATATGAGGGGATGGCAGGACAATGCTCGGGCCATTTGTAGTAATAGAGCATCTGTGCCATAGCGGTCGCCACACATCCTGTCAAGCATTTCTTCGTGGTTCCGGGGGAGGTTGGACACAGGTTATTATAGGGTTCATACTGGTTCCACTTCGTTTGTATCAACGGGGCGATGGCGGCAGCGCCTTTCAGGCTTGGCGCTGGACTGACGGCTTCTGCTCCCTTGTCGAGGCTCCGGATCTGCTCTGCATAACTTTCGAGCCAGTAACGGACGTTCTCAGGTGCCTGCGACAGGTCGAGGGTTCCGTGGTCGGAATAACCCAGGATGGCTGTCGTGCGGTCGTCGCCAGAGACGAGCACAAACCCGCCGTCATCGGCATTAAAGATGTAGAAGGGTTTCTTCGCCTCGCTTGCCGTCGGGTCAGTAGCGGTTGGCCTAACTGTAAAGTGTTTGCCGGACATGAACTGCTGGGCTTTCTTCAGGGCCTCTGCCTCTGTAATGGGATTGGCGCTGACGCTCATGCAGACGAGCAGCACGGAAAGGACTGCCTCTACTCGGTGGGATAGTCGTGTTTTCATATCGTCGTATTTTTTGTTTCCACGTTGAATATGCAAATATACGAAAGATTTCGGACAACATGAATTGTCCATGATATTTTCTCCACGAATTTCCATGAAATAGTCATAATGAATTTTTTTCATCAATATTTGGGGGATTGAATTGTTTTCTGTATATTTGCAGTGTCTTTTGGGCGGAGCGGTCTTGTGCCTCTCTTATCCGAGAGAACAGGAAAGCGTTTTTTGCTTTCATCCTTACAGACGAAATCGCCAAATTTCAAGACTACTAAAAGGGTGAAGGTGACAAAGACGCTCACTTGTTGGTATATACTGCAGTCGTGCACCTCACGCTGTTTTTATATACTCGACAGCGTGAGGTTCATTGTTACTTTTTCATTTTTAGTAAGGTGTTTGGCGATACCGGTCTGTAGATGGATCAGAAACTAAGGCCCACGCTTTTTCTGCATCCCTACGTATCACGCTATCTTGGAGCCTCGGTAGCACCAAACACATCATTATCATCAAAATGAGGAAAATTTTATTTTCTGCAATGTTGGCGGTTTGTGGAGCCATGATGTTCACGAGCTGCTCCAACGACGAGGCTGTAGGAGCCGACAAAATCGGTGAGTACCAAGCCAATTTCGAGAAGGTGTTCGGACAGGTGAGTCCTGCCCAGAACTTCAACACCCAGAAGACCGTGACCATCGAGTCTTCCGTTGCCAATGCCTCTGGCAACTACACGCTCAAGGTTTATGACGGCAAGCCCGGCAAGAAGGGCGCATCGTTGCTCGGTAAGTTCGAGAACCTCAACGCCGGTGCAGTGTCCACCGTGAAGGTCGATGTCAGCAAGGGCGCGAAAGCCCTCTACTGCGTGGCCGATGACGGCACCTCGCGCCGCCTCACCACCTCTACCGTTACCGCTTCTGGCCGCGTGACCGCCAAGTTCGACGCCACTACAGGAACAACTGGCGAGACGGAAGTTACAGAAGAACCCGCTTCCGTGACCATCGCTTTCGAGGACCTCGGTTCCGAGGACGACTTCGACTTCAACGACGCCGTAATCAAGGTGGACTACGTGACGGGGACAGGCGTGGCCAACATCACGTTGATGGCCGTGGGTGCCGTGCTGCCGCTGAAACTGTATTATGCTGATGTCACTGGACAAACCTCACCTCTCTACGACGGTCAGGAACTGCATGAGGTGATGGACCGTAGCCAGAAGACCATCATCAACACGAACTGGAAGACCAAGAACGGCATCGCAGGTGCCGACAACGTGGAGTTCGTGACAACTGAAATCGAGGTTCCCGAGGACTTCACCATCGGTGAGGACGGTGCGCCATTTATCCTTGAAGTGAACGGTGTGGAAGGCCAGCGCCAAATCACTGCCTCCACAGAATACGGTGCCATCCCGCAGGTGCTTGTGGTGGGCAAGTACTGCGAAGAGGGTGATGAAGTGACCACGACCTACTTCTTCCGTTGGCCGAAAGAGCGCGTGCGCTTGGATGCAGCCTTCCCCGGCATCAGCGGCTGGATGAACGACCCGACAGATCTTTCGTTCCTCGGCGGCGGTGTGGAGAACAACCTCTACGACGGCTACGACCCGACCATCGAGGATGAGCAGCCCACTACTAGTACTCCAGAAGGCCTTGAGGCCGTTGACCTCGGACTGCCTTCCGGTACGCTTTGGGCGAACATGAACGTGGGTGCCACACAACCTTGGGAGTATGGTGGCTACTACGCTTGGGGCGAGACGGAAGAGAAAGATTATTACGTCGAATCGACCTATACCTATTATCAGGATAGAAAATACGTCAGCCTCGGCGATGACATTGCTGGCACAGAATACGATGTCGCTCACGTGAAATGGGGTGGTGACTGGCAGATGCCGACTTACGATCAAATCCAAGAACTGTTAGACAATACCACGAGCACATGGACTACACAGAATGGTGTGGAAGGTCGTTTGTTCACCGCGTCTAACGGCAACAGTATCTTCCTGCCCGCCGCGGGCGTCCGCCAGTGGGACGACAATCTCTACTACGCTGGCGAATACGGCATCTACTGGTCGTCTACACAGGACCCTGACAAATCGTTCTTCGCCTACGAACTCGGCTTCATCTCGGACTTTGCCGACTGGGAATGCGGTGTCCGCATCGGCGGTCAAAGCGTTCGCCCGGTTCTCAGAAAATAGTGCATCCTATCCCCAAGATAACGAAAGACGCGCTCGCATTCACAGCCATTCCTGATTTGGATGGGCAGCAAGACACTGCTTTTTATTAGAATTCATTCTTTTCATTCACTGCGGTTTCTTTGAGACCGCAGTGTTTACTTATTTTTACTCAAACTCCCTTTCTCTTAGGCAATTAAGATTATAAGAGACAAGTATAATTAAAACAACCAGGACAACCTTTCAGAAAAGAAAATGTTGTCCTGGTTGTTATTCTGTTGTTCCAGTTGTTGTTATCCTATCACTTGATTACAATCTTATGACCGTTCTGGATATAAATGCCTTTAGTTGTTGGCATGGCGTTGAGCCTGCGTCCGTCGAGCGTAAACCATTGGTCAGACTTGACAGATCTACCGGACTTGTCGGATATGCGTTTGATGGCGGTGGATTCGCCTCCGAAGTGGAGGACGAAAGCATTGACCTCACCCTCGAGGTCTCCGGCCGTGATACCGCCTTTCAACTGGAAGTAGGCGCGGAAGGAGTTGATGGGCACGTCGGCATCAGGATAGTAGAGCGTGCTTGTGGCACTCAAGTAGAGACTCTCGCGGTCGCCTGCCTCGAGCGTCACGGGCGACATGGTGCCGACGAAATCGACGTAGTCGGTCTCGATACCGGCTGTCGCATTGTCGAAGACCACACCCGTGAACGTGGGCTCCACGAGGTTGTGGTCGTCGTCGTCCACATAGTCGGCATCCGCCTCCCACTTGACGATATAGGGCTTGCCGGCCTCGATGGTGGTGGCATCCTCGAAATCAAGCGTCAGCGTGCCGCCAGAGAAGGATGCGTCGCCGAGCGTCATCACCGTGGCTCCCTCGAGTGGCGTGCCGCTGAAGGTCACGCCGTCAGTGTCGTCACCGTCGCTCACTGTGAAGGGCAGGCACAGCGTGTTCCATGCCCCGTCCTTGTAGAGGGTACGACCCGCGAGTGTAGCGTCGTACGTGTCACCGCCAGCGGCGGCGGCCTCGACGGCATCACTGTTGTCGGAGGCATCTGCCAGTTCAATAGTCTTGCTCACATTGATGACAGGCCGTACGCACTGGCCGTTAAGACGTCCTCCAAAGAAGGTTTCCATGATGGCCTCTTCCGAGAGGAAATACCAACCGAAATTGTAAGCGGCTCCGACTCCTGCGTCATCAGGATCTGAGGTTCGCGTCCAATAAGATCCGCCGTCGTTCAGCATGTCGTCGATGCGCCAGCCTGTGTCGGGCAGGAAAATCGTATTGCCATTGGGACCCTCCACCTCATAGCCCCAGTAATCTTCTCTGACAAGCATTCTGGTCCAAGTGCATTCATTAAGCAACTCGTCGAACTGCTCTCTGGTCGGCATACGCCACTCAGGACCCCAGTTGACATAAGCGGCGTCGTCCTCGGGTGAAAGCCCGTATTTGCCGTCTTCAAAACCGTCCAAACCGCGACTGCTGTCGGTGCAGTATTTGGTGAAATAGGCTTCTTCATCTATCTCCTCACACCACTTGTAGTTGCCCCAACTGAACAGATAACCGTCGGAGGGGTCGCTGCCATGGCCTTCGGTATCGCCCCAAGCGAACATGAGACCGGTGCGGTAGGGCGTAATGGCTCCTATGTTGGTTGTAGCCCACAAGGTGCCGCTGGTCAAGCCGAGGTCAACATAATGGTGGTCATTTTCATCGAATGGATAGGGAACGGTGTCATCATCGTAGCAGGCTTCCACCGACCATCCTTTGGCTCTGGCAGCGGCCACTTGTTCATCAGTTATTGCGTTCTGTTCCGTCTCGCTTTCGAGGTCAATAACCACCATATATGCACCTGGGAAGTCGGGCAGACAGCCTATCAAGTCATCCATAGCCTGACCCTGGATGCGGTTGTTGTAGCAATAGAGTTGGAACAGGTTGTCGCTGTCGAACGTGAGCGAAGTCAACTGGTTGTCATTGCAGTTCAGAATCATCAGCAGGGGTTGGTTGCTCAGGTCCAGTTCTTCCAACTGGTTGTTGTCGCAGTACAACTGCTCCAGATTAGGATTCCCGGTGAAGTCCAGTTCCGTCAGTTGGTTTCCTGAACACTGCAACAAGTAGAGGTTGGGGGTGCCCGACAAGTCAAGTCCTGTCAGCTGGTTGTCACAGCACTCAAGACTCTTCAATCCGGGATTGTTGGTGACGTCGAGTTCTGTCAAAGACGATTTGCCGCAACTCAGGTCCTCAAGGTTCGGGCAAAAGGTGAGGTCGAGCGAAGCTATCCCTGTGTCGTAAAGATCCAACTTCCGCAGCAGGGAGTTGCCCGACAGGTCGATGGATGTGATCCTGTTCTTGCTCGCTTCTGGAGTAGTCACCAGGTTGCCGACATAGAGATGGGTCAAAGCGGTGAAGTACTCAATACCCGTGAGGTCTTGGATGCCGCGTCCCTGGGCAGAAATCTTTGTAACGGCGGCCAATTCCGTTTCTTCGAGGACACCGTCTTGTCCGTAGGATTGGGAGCGCAGCCATGTCCGGAAGTTCTCGTCGGGGAAGTGTTCCTCGTCAATCGTGACTCCTACTACTGGTGGGGGACTGTATTCAAACTCAACAAAAATCTGCACCAACTGCACATCTGTAGGCATAACGAAAGAATAGAGGCCATTGGGAAGTGCGGTGACGTCATCGCTCGAAATACCCTCATATCTGAATCCTGTAAACGTGTAATTGGCGAAAGGTTCGAAGGTGAAATAAACGACATCGCCTGGTTGGGGCATATCCAAACAGGAATTATCAATGAGACTGCCCCAGTTCGTGTCTGTTCCGATCTGGACTTGGCCGGCTTCATACGGATCACAAGTGATAATAGCCCACTGTGCCGATGCCGACACCCAAACAAAGAATGCGGCAAACAGCGTCATCGCCGCCCGCATCCTGAGTTGTGAAAATAGTAATGCTTTGTTCATAAGTATGTGGTTTTGATTCTTTATTAGCAGTATTCGGCTTACAAAATTAGAATTAATCCACTATACATACTGACAGTTTGTAATGGTTTTTGACGAAACGCTATCTGGGCGTGACGAAACAAGCGTTTCGCGTGACGAATGGTTTTAGCCCTAAAAGAGCGGGAAGAACTCAAGTGGGGTGTATCCCCGCCTGAGTTCTTCCCGCCACTTAGAGGCTACCACGTCAATTCACCCAGACGTA
>CACYEC010000041.1 GCA_902773225.1 uncultured Bacteroidales bacterium | reverse complement strand
CGGTAGTGCTCGGCATTCTCTTTCTTCAGCAGTTCAGACTTGTAGTGCTCCTGTATGTATTTGGCGCTCTCGACAATGAAACCCGCACTACCCATGGCCGGGTCGCAGATGGTGTCTTTCAATGTAGGCTGCATGATTTCCACCATCATGCGGATGATATGGCGAGGCGTACGGAACTGGCCGTTATTGCCTGAAGCAGCCATCTTGCCGAGGATATACTCGTAGGTGTCGCCCATCGTGTCACGGTTGTTCATGTCGAGGTGGTCGATGCCCTCCACAATCTTGGTCAGTGTCCTTGGGCTTTGGATGATGAACGTGGCATTCTCCATAAAACGGCTATAGGCCGACTCCTTACCCTCGTTCAGCGTCTTGATGAAGATGAAGACATCCTTGCTGACCGTGCGGTACATCGTCTCTGGGTCCTTGTTCTTGAAAACGCTCCACCGAAGGTCGTTATAATCCACATCCCTGTCCGTATCAGGATTGTGCCATTGGCCAGACTTGAATGTAGGGTCTTTGATAGCCACACCGAAAGCGTTGGCATTAGCTTCTTTTGTCCGTTGCGCGTCATCGAGCATCTTCATGAAGAAGAGGTAAGTCATCTGCTCCAATATGGTGATGGAATTGGTGATGCCACCTGTCCAGAATGTGTCCCAAATGCTGTCTATCCGGTTCTTAATCTCGCCTGTAATCATTGTATCTTTTTAGTATTTCGGTTATTTGAGCAAATCTACACATATTCCATCAAAAACCAAGAAAAAGACGACATAAAAGTATCGTCAATACTATGGCCAAAATTGAGTTTTCGCCCAACATCGGGAGATACGTACCGTTGGTTGTATTTGTTTTTATAGAGCCATAAGGCCTTCAAGCATTGGCATCCTTTGATGAATGTTGTTTTTGACAAGGGGCGAGTAAGGCAGTTTTTTAGTATCTTCCCGTATCTCGCCCATGACTTGGATTCCAAAGACAGGTCTGATTTCCTAAGTCCGACATGATATTGATTTGTTAGATTGTGTATTCTATTATCATTTGCTCGGTTTGCGTTCTACATTGATGATTCACTGATGTTCTAACATAATCATTTATTTGACGAAGTGTATTATTAGTAAGATAATAAACGCTGCTATCATTAACCATCTGTTAATAATGATGGCTTTTGCAGTTTCGTTCTTTGAGGCCTCTAAAGAATTCAATAAAGATTGAGTGGATGAGTTTAAGGTCGAATGAATCTGTTGAGAGGCAGTCTTTATTTCACGACTTAAAGAATTCACATGGGAGAGTTGTGAACTGATACCCTCAGTTTTACTTAATACCTGGTCACACTTTTGTTTAAGTTCATTCAGAACAGCATCCTGACTTTCCTGCGACTCTTTCAGATCCTTAGATATGTGAGAAAGAGATTCCTTGACATTCTGGATTTCTGACATAGCCTTATTTACCTCATCCTTTAACGCATTCAAATCTTGGACATGCTTATCAAGTTTACCGATTTGTTCGGTAAATCTTTCAATTACAGGCTTAGTTTTGGCTTTGAAATCCGTACTTGTCTTTTCCACTTCTGTTTCAAATGAGCGGATGACTTCTGCGCAAGTTGAGCCAACTCGTGTTATTGCCTCTTCATATTCACGAGAAATAGATTTTTCGCGTGCTTGCAGAACAGACTCCCATGACTGAAGTTTTACACAGAGATCTTTAACAGCAGAAACATATTCTCTGACTTTCTTCTGCAACTCAGAGCTTGCATTGACTGTTGATTCTACCTGCTTCCTTGCAGACTCAACTTCATTTAGGCTGGCTTCCATTTTGGCCAACGATGCTAAAAGTTCATTTGATTCCATATAGCTAATATGTTTGTTATTCAGATAAATAATTATTCTTAAACCCATTGAGCCATTCATTATGCAAATCAACTTCACACAGCATGTCCCAGGTTCGCATTTGTCTAATCTCTTCCTCAGTGGCGGCATTACGTCCATCGATGTTAAAACCTAGTTTGAACTCCTCCATTTTCTGATAGAAGTATTGCTTGTCGTCTGTCCTTTTATGGAATTCCCGATAACCACGCATATAACTATTCTTCAATTCTTCTTGCAAGTTGCGATTGGCTCCCACTTTGAGATAGGTGAGGCAATATACATTCAAGAAGTCCAAAGCAGGGTTGGATTCGGTTGTAGCTCTTCTGATTAAACGCACAGCACCTTGCAAGTGTTTGATGTTATCTTTGGGGGAACTGGTGCCAACGACATCATCATCTATGACCTTCATATATTTGAAAAGAACATCATATGACGACTCTTTTCCTTCTTTAGTATCATAGGTAAGAGAGAAGTTCTGTCCACTCTCAGTTTGGTAATCTCTACGAGCATATTTAGAATTGAAATAATAGTAAATGTAGTCTTTAAGAGCTTCATTTGCTTCTTTCCAATTATCGCCATAGCTAATGCCTTCCATACAGAAAGAACGGATGTCATCAATAGCTTGTTTCCGCTTTACTGCAATTTTTTCATATATGAACTCTGTCAGGTAACCCAAACATTTGTGAACTTCATTTTCACCTCTGTAATTTGGAACTTTATTGATTTCCTGAACCGCTCTTTCCTTTGTATAGTACCTTTCAAGGAAAGATTGCAATGCTCGGTAATATGAACCATCTTTTTTCCTTGTGGCGACAACGCGATAGACCTTCTTACCATAATCTTCTGTAAAATCATCAATAAGGCCAATACAACACATTCTATAGATAGCCTTGGCTATGTCACTCTTATCTCTGAGGATTTCAAGACTATCCTTATTTGTATCGTACTCTATTCCAGTCTCAATATTCCGCACACGGCGTGCTGTGCCTTCCTTCCATATCAAATAGACTTTCTCTTGTATTCCACCATTATCAAACAAATAAATAGGGATGGAAGATATGAAGGCAACCACCTCAGTTCCTTCTCCGGCTTCAAGTACCTTCTGTAAGAAATCAGAAACTTGAACAGTGTCCTTTAGTTCTGCATCGTTCCCATAGAAAATCTGAGTTTTAGAGCGGCTTAAGAGTTCAAACATTGTCCTCTTTTCAACAAGTGTACCTTTGAAGTTGTTATTATAAAAGTACATTACTGTTTCAAAGTCAACATTCTGGTATTCAAAAGCTCTGGCAGGAATGGATAGCCCAGATTGCCGGAGCAGCTCTTCCAAATCGTTTTTATAAACATACCCTCTTCCTGCGTCAGGAACTCTCCTTAATTG
>CACYEC010000040.1 GCA_902773225.1 uncultured Bacteroidales bacterium | reverse complement strand
CATGAGGTCGGTATAGACTGTCTGGCGGATAGCGGTGATTCGTACTTTGTGCATAATGGGAAAACTTGATTATCGGGGTGCAAATGTACGAATAATTGGAGAAAAATGCAAATTTCCAAAGAAAATGAGGGCTGGGGAAATATGCAAATAACTACATATAAATCCTTAAAAAACCTTTCATTACATGGGGATAATTACAAATTGTAGTTACTTTGCGGTATCCAAACTTTTCGCTTATGAAGAAATTGACAGACAAAGAACTTCAAATCATGGAAGTGCTGTGGGAAAACGGGCCTCTCTCGACCCGCGACATCATGCTCCATCTGCCTGACAACTCATCGCATTTCAACACCATCGCAACCTACGTGCGACGACTTGAGCAACACGACATGATAGGACACGAGGAACTGAGTCCACGATTCTACATCTACCACGCGGCAGTCACTCGCGAACAATATGTCTCATTCGAGAACAAAGAAAGCATCGACAGGTTCTTCGACGGTTCATACATGGACTTCATCTCCAGACTAGTGGAACACCATGAAGTGAGCATCGATGAACTGAAGGAACTCATCAGGATGGTAGAGGAGGAATAGTGTCTATGGGTGCATTTGTGGTATATATCCTTGAGTGGTCGGCTTGTCTGCTGGGATTCCTGCTCCTCTACAAGATGTGCTTCAGTGGCTCCACGTTCCATCGGTTCAACCGTTTCTACCTGCTTGGTTCCGTGGTGTTGTCGGCAATCCTGCCGTTAATCCACATCTCCATGTCTGAACAGGTGGAACCAGTGGCAGAGGCATGCCGAACGGTGGCGATAGCAGAGGAAAGTCCCTTGAACGGCCTGAGCATCGAATCGGCGATGGACGCTGATACAGAAAACCTGACCACCACAGAGAAGGGAGCGATAGCCTTGCTTGTGATATACTTCGTGTATATCCTGATTCAACTCACTGGGTGGGGCAAGTCCTTTTTCAAAATGCTGCGCTTCATGCATGGCAAACGCCGTCGCAAGATAGGCAGATGGATTTGGTTGGTGGAACACAATAGCGACTATGGTCCTTTCAGTTGGATGAACTACATCTTTATCCCGGCTCACGAAATGGGTTTCGGGCGCAGGGCAAGCATGCGGCACGAACTCTCGCACATCGTCCTGCTCCACCACCTCGACCTTGTGTTCCTGATGATTGGTGTCATCATCAATCCCACATGCTGGATAGTGATGAAAGAGATAAAGATAGTACACGAATATGAAGCCGACGATGAAGTGATCAATCATTACAGGATTCAGAGCCGTGACTATCAGCGCCTATTAATCATGCGGACAGTGGGAGCGGAGGCCTACGCACTCGCCAGTTCGTTTAACCTGAACATTAAAAAACGAATCATTATGATGAAGAAAAAACAATCACACTGGTGGCGCATGATATGGATTGCTGTCACCATCCCTCTCGTCGGCTTCACACTCATGGCCTTCTCCAAACCCAAGGAAGCGCTGAAGGAAGTGGTTGACAACACTGTCCGAGTCATCGAGCAACCCATCGCAGAAATGATGAACGCTGAGGTGGCCGATTCCGAAAGCGTGCCTGCCATAGAAGAAAGCGAGGTCTCCCAACCTGCAGACAAGCCACAGCCAGTGGTGCCCGACGTGAACCCCGATGAAACCATCACGGGTAAAGTGAGTGGTCAAAATGGAGAACCACTCCAACTCGCCAACATTGTTGAGATTGACGAGTATGGACGTGTCTTGGCGCATGCCCAGACTGACGCGAACGGCAAATTCTCGCTCAAGGTGGTCAACCCCAAACACAAGTTACGTTTCTCCTACGTGGGATATAAGACCAAGACGCTCGACATCAGTGGCGAGAAGATGGACGTGGTATTGGAACAAGCTATGCAATTGACGGATGTGCAGGTTGTGGCTTATCGTGCCAACACTGCAGATGCCGACAGTTCACGCTATCAGGAACATGCCTACCCCAACGAGGATGGAGTATTCCAAGTGGTAGAGCAAGCTCCGAAATACCCTGGAGAAACGGAAGGCATCATGACTTATCTGAGCCGCAACCTCCGATATCCCTCGGTAGCGCGCGAGATGCAGGTGGAGGCCGAGGTTGTGGTACGCTTCACGGTTGATAAGACGGGACTCGTGCGCTCGCCACAAGTTGTCAACGTCAATGCCCGAACCCCACTCATCACTGCTGAAACGGCGAAAGCCGCCAAGGATGGCAACCCGGATGCAGTGGAAGCCTCAAAGAATTACTACGATGCCATCGAGGCCTTGAAGGAAGAAGCCATCCACGTGGTACGCAACATGCCGAGATGGGAACCTGGACGACAAAACGGCAAACGGATAGACACCACGTATACTCTGCCCATCAATTTCAAACTGCAATGATGCGTAAAACAGGTTCTACAATCCTTTGACCTTATACCCTTCGAAAAATTTGCGGGGCAAAACAAGTTAGATTGGTTTGCCCCGCATTTCCTATATAACGTCAGCTCAATGAATTCATGAGAATTCCCAAAAGGCTGCTTTTTACATAATAATTCATGATAAAATTCGTGTCTAATTTGTGGGCATTCATGTTTAATATCAACATAAATTGCCAAAAATTACTCATAAATGAGTTTCATCGAGTTCACGTTATATTTGTCCAAAGAGTTTTCCCTGTTGCATTTGAAAAGATGAACACCAACAGAAAAATGACTAAACAGAATAGCATAAAGTTTGGATGATTGTTTATGTTTCTTTTTTGAGCAAACATTGTGGCGATATCAT
>CACYEC010000039.1 GCA_902773225.1 uncultured Bacteroidales bacterium | reverse complement strand
TACTTCTTGAATCTGTCTTGTAATAAACCCATAATTAAATTAGCAACCCTATGAGTCGGGGACACGTGGTGTCGCTGTAACCAGTCACAATCACTTTCTTCCTGTCGCATAGTATTTATTAAATAATGTGTCCACCCGCATGGTGATCCTATGCTTCATTCAGAACAACTGTCCCCTCAAGGCACTTTTTGTTGTTTATATGATTTTAAAATCTATTTATTACTACTTGATTTGTCCAATCAGAGTGCAAAGTTAGTAAAAATTGTTTGTATTCCCATCCTTTCGTGTAAAAATTTGCAATTTAATCAAAACAAAGGGTAATAAAAGCGTAAAATTAAGTCTGAAATGCTAAATTTGCAGTCGAAAAAGATAAAAACACCTGTCATGAGTTCAGGAAAACAGAAAATCGTCTTTGTCATCAATCCCATATCGGGCAACAGAGGTAAGGATGTGGTGGAGCGCACCATCACCACCCTCATCGACAGCATTCGCTATGATGTGGAGATTGTGCGAACCGACCACAAGGGTCATGCTACCGACATTGCCACCCAAGCCGTCAAGGACAAAGTGGATATCGTCTGCGCAGTGGGTGGGGACGGCACAGTGAACGAGGTAGCCCGCTCTTTGGTGAACAGCCAGACTGCCCTTGCCATTATTCCCTTTGGTTCAGGCAATGGCCTGGCCCGCCACCTTCAGATACCGATAGAATCTCCAAAAGCCATGCGTCTCATCAACGATGGCTATATTTTGCCAATGGATTACGGTTTGGTGAACGACACCCCCTTCTTCTGCACTTGTGGTGTAGGATTCGACGCGTTTATCTCGGCCAAGTTCTCTGAAAGCGGTAAGCGCGGTCCATTGTCATATATAGAAAATGTGCTGAAAAACGGTCTTAAATACAATCCTGAGACCTATGAGTTGGAGAGTGAGGACGAATACAACGTGAAATCCACCCACAAGGCATTCCTCATCTCTTGTGCCAATGCCTCTCAATACGGCAACAACGCTTTCATCGCCCCTCAGGCCTCAGTGCGCGACGGACTGATGGACGTGACCATCCTCGAACCCTTCAACATCGTCGATGCTCCAACCATCGCCATCCAGTTGTTCAACGGTACCCTCGACACCAACAGCCGTATCAAGACTTTCCGATGCCGCAACCTGACCATCAAGCGGTCGAAGCCTGGTGTCATCCACTTCGATGGTGAGCCCATGGAAACCGGCAAGAACATTGAAGTGAAGTTGATTCCCCGTGCCCTGCGCTGTGTTTGTTCTAAAGAAGAGGGACCGATGCCACTATCGCGCAACATCCAGAATTTCTTCAACGAACAGTTCTACGATGTGTTCTACCGTTCAGAAGAACTGCTGGAAAACAATCCTCTGCTGAACATCGGCAAGTTTGGGTTAGGAAAGAAGAAAGAGGAGTAAGTTTGTTTTCTATAGATATAGACACTATAGATACTATAGATACTATAGACGCTATATCATCTATAATAAGCCCAAACCAAATCTTAAGAACTCCTTTGCTTGAAGGTCTACAGAACTCCTTTGCTTGAAGGGAGTTGAAAATTGTGGACGTCGCGCTTGATAGCCATCTTGATGGCTCTGGCAAGCGCCTTGAAGATGCCTTCAATCTTATGGTGCTCATTGTCTCCTTCAGCCTTGACATTCAGGTTCATCTTGGCAGCATCGCTGAAACTCTTGAAGAAATGGAGGAACATCTCAGTAGGCACATCCCCCACCCTCTCACGTTTGAACTCCGCGTCCCAGACGAGCCAAGCCCTTCCGCCGAAGTCGATAGCCACTTGGCAAAGGCAGTCGTCCATGGGCAGGCAATATCCATAACGTTCGATGCCTCGCTTGTCGCCCAAGGCCTTGAGGAAACACTCACCTAATGCGATGCCGGTGTCCTCGATAGTATGGTGCTCATCGACATGTAGGTCGCCTTTGACATGAATCCACAGCCCCACATTGCCGTGCTTGGCGATTTGTTCGAGCATATGGTCGAAGAAACCAAGCCCCGTGGAGATGTCGCACTGTCCGTGTCCGTCGAGGTCGAGACGGATATCGACATCCGTTTCCTTAGTCGTTCTCCTGACAGCAGCCACCCTGTGTCCAGCAAAAATCACTTCTGCCGCTTTATTCCAAGAATCGACGACAATGACCCGGTCAGAGAAAGCATACTTCTCCTCAAGGGATTGTCGCAAGCAAGAAGTCTGCCCACCCCCAAGAATCACAGCCTTGCACCCCAAGTTGAGAGCCAGTTGGGCATCGGTGTCCCTGTCACCCACCACAAAACAGTTCTGCAAGTCATAATCACCATCGATGTATTTTGTGAGCATGGCGGTGCCTGGCTTACGGGTGGGAAGGTTGTCCTCAGGAAAAGAACGGTCAATCAAGATATCATCGAACACCACTCCCTCTCCTTTCAGCGTCTGTAGCATGAAATTATGAGTGGGCCAAAAGTCTTTCTCTGGATACGCTTCTGTTCCCAATCCGTCTTGGTTGCTGACCATCACGAATTCATGGGAAGTGTGAGAGCGCAGGAAGGCGAGATTGGAAATGGCGCCGTCAACGAAGCGGAATTTCTCGAAGGAGTCAATCTGTTCGTCTTCCGGCTCGCAAAGTATAGTGCCGTCGCGGTCGATGAATAAGGCTGTTTTCATTTTGAAGGGGAGGTTATTTGGTTTGATGGACTTTATTGCTTATACTTGATAAGAGCGGAGAGCAGTGCGGAGTTTTCTGCTTTTGTTCCGATGGTAATACGGAGACAGTTCTCGCAAAGCGTAACCCGGTTTCTGTTTCTGACGACAATGCCTTGCTCAACGAGGTATCGGTATATGGCATTGGCATCGGTGACTCTCACGAGGAAGAAATTGGCTGCTGTGGGGTATATCTTCTTGCATACAGGCAATGAGATAAAGGCATTCATCAGTTTTTCCCTTTCCTCCAGCACCATGACAAGGTGCTGTCGGTATTCGCTCTGGTTGCGAAGCAACTCCATGGCCTTCTCTTGCGAAAGTTTATTGACATTATAAGGATATTTAACCTTATTGAATAATGCGATGATGTCGGTCGACGCAAAAGCCATGCCCAGTCGGATGGCCGCTCCTCCCCACGCCTTAGAGAGGGTATTGAGGACGATGAGGTTGGGATACTTGTCAAGGTCAAGTCGCAACGGTCTTTGGTTAGAGAAGTCGGAATAGGCTTCATCTACCACGACAATTCCCCGGAATACCTCCAGCAATCTGACCATTTCGTCGCGGTTGATGTCATTGCCTGTAGGATTGTTGGGTGAACAGAGCCATACCACCTTCGTCCGCTTGTCGCACGCCTCGAGAATTCGCTTAGCAGTAATCTGGAATTGTTCGTCGAGCTCCACTGTTCTGTAATAGACATCGTTGATGTCAGCGCAAACTTTATACATGCCGTAGGTAGGTGACATGGCAACCACGTTGTCCACCCCAGGAGTGCAGAAAATCCTATAAACCAAGTCAATGGCCTCATCGCTGCCATTGCCAAGAAAAATATTGGGTACAGGAACTCCCTTAATGGGCGATATCATCTCCTTGACTTTCTCCTGCAAAGGGTCGGGATAGCGGTTGACATAGTTGTTGTAAGGGTTCTCATTGGCATCGAGAAAGGTCGAAGCGTTGACTCCCTTAAACTCGTCGCGGGCACAACTGTAAGGCTCGAGTTTCCAAATATTCTTCCTGACCAATGGCTGAAGTTCAAACATAATCAATCTGGTTTTAAGATGTGTTTAGAATAGAATTGCTTCATTCCGACAAGCAGAATCAAATTTATCATGCAAAATTGCGCAAAATAATCGAAAAAAACAAGAAAAGCGTCAAAGAATACATTCCTCCCCTGCCTTTTGCATTTTTTTTTGGTTATTTATTGTATAAATTCTTCTATAATTCACGGAAAGGATATAACTTTGCAAAAGAAATCACAAAAAGATAAACATTATGAAACTAAAATTAGTATTTTTGCTGACATTTAGTATTATTTCAGCGTTAAGTTATGGTCAAAAAGTAAAAACTGTGACCTTTAACACGGACATGAGGTGCGGTCACTGTCAGGAGCGGATTGTCACAGGACTGAAACAACAGCCTGGCGTGCAGGAAGTGAGCAGTGAGTTGTTGAAGAAAACCGTCACCATCACCTACGATAAGCGCAAGACCTCGCCCAAACAACTCATCACAGCCATCGAAGGGATGAATTTCAAGGCAGAAGTGGCCAAGAAGGGAAAGAAGAGCACCTTGAAGGTGGAGCCCTGCAAAGGTGAAGGCGAAGAAGGATGCGAGGAAAAGGAGAAGAAAGAATCTTAACCACCTGCCTTGAAAAGACAAAGCACATATTAATCCTGCCAAGATATTAATCCTGTTAATCCTGTCAAGATATTAATCCTGTTAATCCTGCCAAGATATTAACCCTGTTAATCCTGTCAAGATATTAATCCTGTTAATCCTGTCAAGAAAGGTCAGGGCACTCAACACCAAACTACACAAAATAAACACGAACAATAATAAAAGCAAGCATCTATGTGTGGAATAGTAGGTTATTTAGGTACACGTCAGGCATTTCCTGTTTTGATGAAAGGTCTCAAGCGTCTGGAGTACAGAGGCTACGACAGCGCCGGAGTGGCTCTTTTGGCCAACAAAGGCGAGTTGAACGTATATAAGACCAAGGGCAAGGTTGCCGATTTGGAGGCGTATGTCGCAGACAAAGACATCACAGGCACAGTAGGCATCGCCCACACCCGCTGGGCCACCCATGGTGAGCCCAACTCCACCAACGCCCACCCCCACATCTCGTCAAGTGGCAAATTGGCCATCATCCACAACGGCATCATCGAGAACTACGCAGTATTGAAACAATATCTTCAAGGTCACGGTGTGACATTCCGCAGCGACACCGACACCGAGGTCCTCATCCAGTTGGTGGAGTACATCAAGACTGCTAAAGGTTGCGACCTTCTGACAGCCGTGCGCATGACGCTCCGTATGGTGGTTGGCGCCTACGCCATCGCCATTCTCAACAGCGAGGATCCCAACCAGATTATAGTGGCCCGCAAGAGCAGTCCGCTTGTCATCGGCATCGGTGAGGACGAATGGTTTGTGGGCAGCGACGCTTCCCCCATCATCGAATACACCGACAAGGTGATTTATATCGAAGACAACGAGGTTGCAGTACTCACACGCGGACATAACTACAAGATTGTGGACATCCACAACGTTCAGATTGACCACGACATCAAGACCATCGACATGGACTTGGGCCAGATTGAGAAAGGAGGTTTCCCCCACTTCATGATGAAGGAAATCTTCGAGCAGCCGGACTGTCTGAGCAAGTGCATGAGTGGAAGGGTGAACGTGGATATCGATAATGTGGTTCTGTCGGCAGTAATCGACCACCGCGACAAGTTGCTCTCCGCCAAACGTTTCATCATCGTAGCCTGTGGCACGAGTTGGCATGCAGGTTTGATTGGCAAACAGTTGATAGAGAATTACTGCCACATCCCCGTGATGGTGGAGTACGCCTCGGAGTTCCGCTACAGCAACCCTCCCATATCGTCCGATGATGTGGTGATAGCCATTTCCCAGTCTGGGGAGACGGCCGACACCCTTGCCGCAGTGGAGATGGCGAAGTCGAAAGGCGCTTTCATCTACGGTGTCTGCAACGCCGTCAGTTCTTCCATTCCCCGCGCCACAGACACTGGAAGTTACATCCATGTGGGTCCGGAGATAGGTGTGGCGAGTACCAAGGCTTTCACAGGCCAGGTGACCGTTCTGACCATGCTCGCTCTGGCCTTGGCCAAGGAAAAAGGCACCATAGACGAGAAGGAATTCATGGAGACCGTTGAAGAGTTGCACGCCATCCCGGAAAAGATGCGTTTGATTCTAAACCAGAATCCACGCATTGAGACCATCGCCAAGATATTCACCTACGCCCACAATTTCCTCTACCTTGGCCGAGGCTTCAACTATCCTGTGGCACTTGAGGGTGCGCTGAAACTCAAGGAGATCAGTTACATCCATGCAGAGGGATATCCTGCTGCCGAGATGAAACATGGTCCCATCGCCCTAATCGACGAAGAGATGCCCGTTGTGGTTATAGCCACCAACAACGTCCTCTACGACAAGTTGATGAACAACATCCAAGAAATCAAGGCCCGCAACGGCCGTGTGATAGCCATTGTGAACGAAGGCGACACTCGGGTGAGCAGTCTGGCCAACGATGTAATTGAGGTGCCAGCCACCAAGGAATGCCTTGAACCATTGTTAGCCATCATTCCGCTTCAGTTGCTCGCCTACCACATCGCAGTCTGCAAAGGCAAGGACGTGGACCAGCCCCGCAACCTCGCCAAATCGGTGACAGTGGAATAGAGAACCAAGAAAATCTATTCCTCATTCATCAGTGAGGAAAGATGCAAGAGTTTATAGGCTTTAAGACCATTGAGAGAGGGATTGGAACTGAGCAGATTGCTTTCCAATCCCTTTTTGCAATGCATGAAGAGCCATGCCGCTATCCGACGCATTCCCAACCGTCGAATCCATCGATAAGCGAGAAGAAGTGAAGAGTCCTCCTGTAGTTTGGAGTAGAACTTCTTCAGTGTAAGATTGGATTCCCTGATTTTGTTCAGAAAGACATCGTTGTCTTCGATGTCCATATTGAGCATAGGGTTTTCGATATGCAGGATTGATATGCCCTTCTCCTTGAGTTGCCTACCAAAGAGAAGGTCCTCGTAACCATAATCCTTGAAACACTCATCGAACCTCACTTGATTGAACGCATCCTTGGCAATCATGAAATTAAAGGAGCGAAAAGAAGCGTAAGGATTTTGGTTTCGTTTCTCAGCCGTAAAACGTCTCTCAGCCTCCTTCTCATATTTGTATCTCAGAGATTTGCAGGGAGAAGGACATTTTTCAGGGTGAACAATTGAGCCGCAAACCACATCGGCCTTTCCCGCCACATCAGCATAGGCAGCAAGAAACCTCTTGTTGACAGGCATCCCGTCGGCATCGAGAAATATCAGATGGTTGAACCGCGCCTGGGAAGCCAGGAAATTGCGTGTCTGAGCCCTCCCTCCGTTTTGTGTGCGCATGAAAACCCTGCACCCCTTTACTGAGTCGAGCAAGGCAATGGCTTGGCGCACCCGATGTAGGGTGGAACAATCGTCAGCCACCAGTATCTCGACCTCCACGGACATTCCTTCCGCTTCCTCCACAAGTCGGTTGACCAGTTGAGTGCAATCGTAGTTGAATGTGGGGATAAGCACAGAGAGCATGGTGTGTGTGTGTGTAGTGTAAAAACAGACCTCTCCGCCCTATAGCCCGATGGAATAATTATGGAAGGAAAGGAGGCAGGTGGGCATAAGGACGGAGAGGTATCACATGAATTGGTTAATATTGCTCTTCCTCGTTGGGGAATTTCCTGTCCTTCACATCCCTGATATAGTTTCCGATGGCATCGGTCATGACCGCGCTGAGGTCAGCGTACCGACGGAGGAACTTGGGTGTGAATCCCTTGGTCATGCCCAGCATGTCGTCGATGACCAAGACCTGTCCGTCAACAGCCCCTCCGGCCCCAATGCCAATGATTGGGATTTTGACTTCTGAAGCAACCTGCTCAGCCAGTTTGGCTGGGATTTTCTCCAGGACGATGGCGAAACATCCAGCCTCTTCGAGCAGATGAGCGTCGGCAACGAGTTTCTTGGCTTCAGCCTCTTCCCTTGCCCTGACGGTGTATGTGCCGAACTTGTTGATACTTTGGGGTGTGAGACCGAGATGTCCACAGATGGGTATACCGGCAGCGAGTATTTTCTTCACTGTTTCGATGATTTCCTCCCCGCCTTCGAGTTTGAGCGCATCGCAATGGCTCTCCTTCATGATTCTGATGGCATTCTGCACGCCCTCGGTGGCATTGACCTGATAACTGCCGAAAGGCATGTCGCAGACAACGAGTGCCCTCTTCACTCCCCTCACCACAGACTTGGCATGATAAATCATCTGGTCAAGTGTGATGGGCAGAGTGGTAACGTTTCCTGCCATGACATTGGAAGCCGAATCTCCGACAAGGATTACATCCATTCCTGCAGCATCGACAATCTGTGCTGTGGTGTAGTCATAAGCGGTAAGCATCGCTATCTTCTTTCCCTCAGTTTTCATTTGGAAAAGTCGGTGTGTGGTGACTTTTCTCTGGTCTTCAACTAAATATCCAGCCATTTTCTCTGATTTTTATTGTTGGGTTTTATGTTATTTGAATCTGACAAGCCCGACGAATCTTATGTGCCTGACAAGTCCGACGGTTGAGTTCATGGAAGAAAACACCTAAAGCTCTCGACGATTCTTCCTGTCGAGAAGTTCGCAGACCTTCTGATAGTCAAGTTCCATGAATGAATGGACAGCAAGGTCTGAATATTGCCGTACGGTCTCTTCGGGGTTGGTGGTGACAAGCCCTATTGTAAGCATACCTGAGTTAATCCCAGCCTTGAGTCCGTTGATGGCGTCCTCGAAAACGACACAATGTTCGATGGTTTCGTGGAAGGTCTTTGCCCCAATGAGGAAGCATGACGGGTCTGGTTTGGACTTCGGGAACATCTCTGCCGTCAACACGCAGTCGAAAAGTTGGTCGAAGTCTGGATTATAGTTTCTCACGCTCCTCATCTTGTCATCGTTGGAACTGGTAACCACCGCGCATTTCACTCCCCTCGCTCTGATGTGCCTCACGAAATCCTTGGCACCCGGGAAGAAATCATACCTCATCTGTTTCTCCCATTGCTCTACCCTCTCGACCATCTCATGTCTCAAAGGTTCTTCCTTAAAGTAACGGTCGAGGATGTCGGTAAGAGTGGTTCCCTTTATCCTGTTGGCGAAGTCAGGTACATTTGGATAGAAACGCCGCTGCATCTCGTTCCAGAACACAGAGTACTGTGGTTCGGAGTCAATGAGTGTGCCGTCGAGGTCAAAAAGTGCTACCTTGAAATCGCTTGATATCGTTTTTTCCATCATTGTGAAGGCATGTAACGTTGTTCTTCTGTTCTATAAAATCAGGTGCAAATTTAGACAAAAACATCCATTTAGCAACGAGTTGAATCAAGAAAAAGTTCTTTTCCACGGATGAAAGACGGTTATTTTAGAACATTTAAAACAATAATCTCGTAAATGTGCGTAAATATTTCTAATTTTGCAGTGAGATGAGTAGGATTTTAGCCATAGACTACGGTAAAAAACGCACAGGCATCGCTGTAAGCGACCCATCACAGATTATTGCCAATGGTCTGACCACAGTTGCCACCTCCACCCTCTTCGACTTCGTGAAGCAATACATGGAGCAAGAAGACGTGGAGCGCATCGTTGTTGGTTTGCCTAAGAAACCCAACGGTGAATACTCTGACAACATGTCGAACATCACACCTTTCGTCAATCGTCTGCGCAAGCATTTCCCCAACGTGCCGGTGGAATACTACGATGAGCGTTTCACGTCCGTGCTTGCCCATCAGGCAATCCTTGAGAGCGGCATCGGCAAGAAAGCCCGCCAGAACAAGGCCTTGGTGGACCAGGTCAGCGCCACCATTATCCTTCGCGACTATATGGAATGGCGGCGCATGCAAGCCACCCTCACCCCGAATACACCTATTTAATATAATTCCCTTTACGACAAAAACATAAAACCACAATGATCTTACCAATGTATATTTTTGGTCAGCCAGTGTTGCGGAAGCAGGCAGAGGACATTCCCTTGGACTACCCTAACCTGCAGCAGTTGATTAGCGACATGTTCGAGACCATGAAGAACGCAGAAGGAGTGGGTTTAGCCGCTCCTCAAGTAGGTTTGTCCATCCGTGTAGTGGTGGTGGACCTTGACGTATTGAAAGAAGACCATCCTGAGTACGCTGGTTTTCAGAAGGCTTTCATCAACCCCCACATCTTGGATTATGGCGAAGAGACCTGCTCGATGGAAGAGGGTTGTCTGAGTGTGCCAGGCATTCACGAGAGCGTCCGTCGTCCGAAGCAGGTCCACGTGACCTACCTGGACAAGGATTTGCAGCCTCACGACGAGTGGGTAGACGGCTACCTCGCCCGAGTGCTTCAGCATGAGTTCGACCACCTCGAGGGCAAGATGTTCGTGGACAAAATCAGTCCTCTTCGCAAGCAGATGGTTAAGAAGAAACTCATGTCGATGGCCAAGGGCAAGTTCCAGTGCGACTACAAGCACAAGCCCAACCACTGACGTCCGACAGGTGCCAGTCCCCTTTATCCATTCATCAATGAGACACCATCTGAACGTACTCCTGCTGTCAGTCATAGCCTTGCTACCTTTGAAGTCAGTCGCCCAGATTAACACCGAGCGTATGATGAACATCGGTCGCAACGCCTTGTATTTCGACGACTATGTGCTGTCTATTCAGTACTTCAACATGGTAATCAGCGCCAAGCCCTACCTTCATGAGCCATACTTCTACCGTGGCCTCGCCAAGTTCTACCTTGACGACTATCAGGGTGCGCGCGAGGACTGCAGCAAGGCCATAGAACGCAACCCTTTCTTTCCCAACAGTTACCAGGTGCGCGGTCTGTCACTCATCAACCTGGGTCTCTACAGTGAGGCAGCGGCCGACTATGAGTATGCCATTGAACTGGAGCCCAACAACAACTCATTGTGGAATAATCTTGTGCTATGCCGTTTAGAGACCGAGGAAGCCGACAAGGCCGACAGTCTGACCGACCAGATGATCCGCAAGTGGCCCAAAGACGCCCGTTGCTATACGCTGAAGACTCAGGTATGGTTGTTGAAGGCCGACACAGCCGAGGCTGAGCAATGGCTCGACAAGGCCATCAGCATCGACCCCTACGACCCCAAGAGTTATACCATGAAATCTCAGTTTCTGATGCGCCGTGAGGATTATGTCCAAGCCGACAGCACCCTCACCAAAGCCATCCACCTTGAGCCTCGAAACGTGAGCAACATCATCAACCGTGCGCTTTGCCGTTTCCACCTGAAGAACCTTCGCGGTGCGATGGCTGACTATGACACCGCCCTTGACATCGACCCCGATAACTTCATCGGTCATTACAACCGAGGCCTCTTGCGTGCCGAGGTTGGCGATGACAACCGCGCCATCGAGGATTTCGACTTCATTATCCGCATCGACCCCGACGATATCATGTCGGTTTTCAACCGCGCCCGACTGCTCGACAAGACAGGCGACTACCGCGCGGCCATACGCGACTACACCACCGTCATCAAAGCCTATCCCAAGTTCCTCTACGGTTACCAACTTCGCGCCGAGGCGCGCAAGAAAATCGGTGACACCCGTGGTGCGTTGGCTGATGAGGACCATATCCTTCGTGAGCAAATCGCCCACCGCTACGGTTACTCCACCCCTACCAGCCGTCAGAAAAACGCCACACGCAAGAAATCTCAGGTGAACCTCGACGACTACAACAAACTCGTCACGGAGGACGACCAGAACAGCAAGACCTACGAGAGCGAATACCGCGGCAAGGTGCAGAACCTGGATGTGGAGACCCGTCTGTTGCCCCTCTATGCGCTGACCTACAACTTCGACAAGAAGAAAATCCGCAACGACTACAACTACCAGCAGGACATCGAGACCTTGAACAAACGCAAGGCCTTGCCAGAGCAACTGCTCATCAACAACAGCGACGACAATATCACGGAGGAGGAATTCAACCGCAGGATGGCTTCGGTGGAGGTTCTACTGAAGAAAACAGCCAGCAGCGTGAACAGCTTAGCCCTAAGCATCGACTACTACATGCTCCAGGACTACGAAAACGCCATGAACGCCCTCGACGAGACCATCAACCAAGACGACAAATCCACCCTCGCCTACTTCCAGCGCGCGGTAGTGAGGTTTAAGATGCAAACAATGACTTCTCAGGCAAACGTTTCTCAAGACCTCCCCCCAGCCTCAGGCTCAATGTCCTCAATCAGTTCCACCCAACCCCGCAACATGAACCTCATGCTTGCCAAAGCCGACCTTACCCAAGCCATCCAACTTGACCCAACCTTCTGCATCGCCTACTATAACCGCGCCAATGTGGAGTACGAGATGGGCGACTACGTCGCCGCCGAACAAGACCTCAACAAATCCATCGAGTTGAAATCCGACTTCGCCGAGGCCTACTATAACCGCGGTGTCACCCGAATCGCCATGGGCAACACCGAGAGTGGCATCACCGACTTGAGCAAGGCAGGCGAACTGGGACTTTACACAGCCTACAGTCTCATCAAGAAATACTCCAAGACGAAAAAGCAGTAATATCTTCCAGCACGATATTGATTAGCTTTTGATTGCAAAGTTATACATAATGAGTACGAAGGCAGAAATAAATGTAAAGCGAATTTGAGATTTTGAGGTAAAAAGCAGTTTAGTCAGGGGGAAGAATGTCGAGAAAAGTGGTGGTGTCAAATGTTTCATAACAAATGTTAAAACGAAGGTTTTTATGCAGAATCTGTATTAAAATACATTCAAAAGATTCTTTTTCGGGTACTTTACCGTATTTTTATGCAATGTTATATACAAAAATGTTTCATGGGTATGACAAAATGAAACATTTTAAAACATTATGAAACATGGAATGATGCCATATACATTACTCCTCAGAATCCTCCGAATTATAGGAAATTTCCAAATAAATTTGGCGTATTTGACGAATATTCGTAATTTTGCAGTTTGAATGCAAAAAAAGCGGTTCGACAAGATAAAAACAAGCGATATATGATCAAAATTACCTTTCCGGACAAGACAGTCCGTGAATACGAGGCCGGAGTGACCGGCCTTCAGATAGCAGAAAGCATCAGCCCGCGTCTGGCCCAGGACGTGCTGGCCTGTGGAGTGAATGGTGAGACAACAGAACTCAACCGCCCCATCACCGAGGACGCAGAGTTCGTGCTTTACAAATGGGACGACGATGAAGGTAAGCACGCCTTCTGGCACACCTCCGCCCACTTGATGGCCGAGGCCCTTCAGGAGTTGTGGCCCGGCACTCAGTTCGGCATCGGTCCCGCTATCGAGAATGGTTTCTACTACGACGTGATGCCCCCTGCCGGTGTAACCCTCTCTGACGCCAACTTCCCTGAGATCGAGAAGAAGATGCAGGAGTTGGTTCAGCGGAAGGAGTCCCTTGTGCGCCAAGAGATAGCCAAAAGCGATGCCATTGAATTCTTCGCTTCTCGCGGTCAGAGTTACAAGAACGAGTTGATTGCCGACCTTGAGGACGGTCATATCACCACCTATACCCAGGGCAACTACACCGACCTTTGCCGTGGTCCTCACCTGATGACCACAGAGAAAATCAAGGCGTTCAAAGTTCTGTCTTTAGCCGCCGCCTACTGGCGTGGCGACTCCACCCGTCCGATGATGACCCGTCTCTACGGCATCTCTTTCCCCAAGAAGAAAATGCTCGACGAGTACTTGGTTAAGCTTGAAGAGGCCAAGAAACGCGACCACCGCAAGATAGGCAAGGAAATGGAACTCTTCATGTTCTCCGAGCGCGTTGGCAAGGGTTTGCCCATTTGGCTTCCCAAAGGCACGAGCGTGAGAATCATGCTTCAGGACTTCTTGCGCAAAATCCAGAAACGCTATGGTTACCAAGAGGTAATCACTCCTCATATCGGTGGCAAGCAGTTGTATGTGACCTCGGGCCACTACGCCCACTACGGTAAGGACTCCTTCCAGCCCATCCACACCCCAGAGGAAGGCGAGGAGTACATGCTCAAGCCCATGAACTGCCCTCACCACTGCGAGATATTCGCATCCCAGCCCCGTTCGTACAAAGACCTTCCCCTCCGTATAGCCGAGTTCGGTACCGTCTATCGCTATGAGCAGAGCGGAGAACTTCACGGTTTGACACGCGTTCGCTCCTTCACTCAGGACGACGCTCACCTTTTCTGTCGTCCCGACCAGGTAAAGGAAGAGTTCAAACGTGTGATGGACATTATCTTCATCGTGTTCAAAGCCCTGGACTTCCCCGAGTACGAGGCACAAATCTCTCTCCGCGACCCCAACGACAAGGAGAAATACATCGGTAGCGACGAGGTGTGGGCAGAGGCAGAACAAGCGATAGTTGACGCCTGCAAGGAGAAAGGCCTGAAGGCCACCGTGGAATACGGCGAGGCCGCGTTCTATGGTCCCAAACTCGATTTCATGATAAAGGACGCCCTCGGTCGCCGTTGGCAGTTGGGTACCATCCAAGTCGATTATAACCTCCCCGAGCGTTTCCAACTGGAATATACAGGCAGCGACAACGAGAAGCACCGCCCCGTGATGATTCATAGAGCGCCATTCGGTTCACTCGAACGTTTCATCGCCGTGCTCATCGAGCACACCGCCGGTCAGTTCCCCCTCTGGCTCCTACCCGAGCAAGTGGCACTGCTGCCCATCTCTGAGAAATTCAACGACTACGCCCATGAGGTATGCAATTACCTCAACGAGCACGATATCCGTGCCGTGGTGGACGAACGCAATGAGAAAATCGGTCGGAAGGTTCGCGACAACGAACTGAAGCGCATCCCTTATATGCTCATCGTTGGCGAGAAAGAGATGAGCGAAGGCACAGTTTCGGTGCGTAAAAAGGGCGAAGGTGACCTTGGATCGATGAAAATGAGCGATTTTGCAAATAAAATCAACGAAGAAGTTCGTAGTTTGATTGAAAATTACTAATTTTGCATGATTTTTCACACAACATCTAAAAAAGGAGGATAACAAGCACTTATAACTGACCTTAATGAAAGGAGACAACAAAAAGAACCAATATCGTGTAAACGAT
>CACYEC010000038.1 GCA_902773225.1 uncultured Bacteroidales bacterium | reverse complement strand
AACGCGCTTTCAGCAATACGGCGGAAAGTAGACTCATCAGGGCAAATACCACTGCCAAGGCCTCCAAGGGCGTAGGCTGAACGTATCATCACTGGATAACCAAGGCTTTTGGCGGCTTTCAGAGCATCGTCCATGTTCTCTACGGCATGACTCTGAGGCACCTTCAGGTCAACCTCGGTGAGTTTCTTCACGAATAGGTCGCGGTCCTCGGTGTCCATGATGGCTTCAACACTGGTACCCAGCACTTTTACACCGTACTTCTCGAGTGTTCCATCGAGATAGAGCTGTGTACCGCAGTTGAGGGCAGTCTGTCCACCGAATGCGAGCAAGATGCCGTCAGGTCGTTCTTTCTTGATTATTTCTGTGACGAAATGAGTGGTGATGGGTTGGAAATAAACCTTGTCGGCTATTCCCTCCGACGTTTGGATTGTAGCGATGTTCGGGTTCACGAGGACCGAACTGATTCCTTCTTCCCTGAGTGCTTTCAAAGCCTGGGAACCTGAATAGTCGAACTCACCTGCCTGGCCAATTTTCAGCGCACCAGAACCGAGTACGATCACTTTCTTAAGCTTCTCGTTCATATAATTGATGTTAGTTACCTATTCTTTTTGGCGCTTTTTAAATGCTATCAATAAAAATCTTGCAAAATTACTTTTTTTTTGTGAATTTCATTACTTTTCATCACGAAAGATGATGAATAAATAATAAAAAAAACTGAAACTTGCATCAAAAATTGATATTCATGCAGAAAAGTGCTTTTATTGTGTGACATCATCTCCTGACGACTGAGTCCACAGCGGAAGATGATGACACAACTTCAACAAGTCGAGTGATGACGAACAGAATGGACAAGTAACAGCCCACAGGGCGATTTTTCGTGTGTTTTTGGTCTGAAACCAGCCTCATGTGGTGAAAATGTAGTAATTTTGCAGCGAAATTGAAGTGGCAAGTCCACCGAGGATATAAAAAGGTAAAAAGAAAGAATGAAAGAAAAGTTTCTACAGGTCACAGACATTGAGACTGTCCTCAAGCATGTCTTCGACTGGTGCGTCAACGCTGGAGGCAATCTCATCGGAGCGTTGCTCATCTTCATCATCGGACGCTTCGTCATCAAGATTATCAAGAAATTGGTGTTCTCGTTCATGGAGAAGCGCAAGACTGACCCCAGCATCACGGGGTTCGTACGCAGCCTGCTCAACATCACGCTCAACATCCTTCTGGCTGTCGCCATCGTCAACCGACTGGGCATCGAGACCACATCGTTTGCCGCGCTCATCGCCTCCGCTGGTCTGGCCATAGGCATGGCACTCTCTGGCAATCTGCAGAACTTCGCCGGAGGTCTCATCATCCTAATCCTCAAGCCCTACAAGGTAGGCGACTTCATCGAGTCGCAGACCATCTCTGGCACGGTAAAAGAGATACAAATCTTCCATACCATCCTGACCACGCCCGACAACAAGTTGGTGTATATCCCCAACGGCAGTCTTAGTAGCGGCACCATCACAAACTACAATCAGAATCCCACCCGGCGTGTGGAGTGGATTTTCAGTGTTGAATATGGAGAGGATATCAATAAAGTGGAGGAAATCGTGAAAACCACCGTTGAAGCCGACAAACGCATACTGGCTACACCAGAACCTTTCTTCGCTGTCAATGCACTTGACTCCAGCAGCGTGAACGTCATCATACGTGCATGGGTGAACAATGCCGATTTCTGGCCCGTCCGGTTCGATATGAACAGAAGCATCTACGAGGCCTTTAACAAGGAAAGCATCAATTTCCCATTCCCGCAAATCACTGTCCACAACAAAAACTGAACGTTTTTCTTATCAGATATCTTCCTAAACAGGACAAAAACAATGCGCTGAAATTTTTCTGAGGAGAAAATGCCTGTTAACTGAAAATTATTATCTAACTTTGCATTTTGATAGCGTCATTATGAAGAATGCGCAACAGTCCCAGACTGACTAAAGGCTTCGTCCTGCATGGCGCCATCTTAATAAAATAAGATAATCGTTTCATATTATGAGATTGAAGTCCATACTCCTCATACTCTCTGCTGTGGTCATCCTGTGCTCGTGTGGCAGTTCGAAGGACATCGCATACCTCGAGAACTCGCAAACCACCGACTACGCAGAGTCGCAGTACCTTTACGACGCCACCATCAAACCAAAGGATGACGTCGAAATACTGGTACACTGCCCCACTTCTATCGAGGCGGCGGCCATTTTCAACCCCGTGGAACGCATCAGAGACATTAATTCCACTACAGAGATCCACGGCTCAACCAGCATCAAGATGTATCGGGTGGACAATGAGGGATGCATCGACTTTCCACTGATTGGCACAGTGAAAATCGGTGGTTTGACTATTGACCAGGCGCAAAGTTTCATAAAAGACAAAATCAAGATGTACTTCAAGTCGGAGGACGATTATAGTGTGTTTGTCAGCATGCCTCAATACAGTGTGTCCGTGGTTGGAGAAGTACATAGACCTGGAGTTTTCACCATCACCAGCAACAAGATTTCCGTACTCGAGGCACTTGCCAGGGCTGGCGACATGACTATCTACGGAGTACGAACTGACGTGAAACTCATCCGCGAGTTGAACGACGGACGCAAAGAGGTGCACTCACTCGACATCACCGACGCCAACATCATCAACTCTCCTTATTATTATATGCAGCAACGCGACATCCTCTATGTACAGCCTAACGAGGCCAAGAGCAAAAACTCCGACATAGGCTCTACCGCCAGGTTCTGGATTAGAGGAGCAAGTATCTGCATCTCCATCGCTTCTCTCGTCTGGCGTATCGTAAGATAGACTGCTACGATATAGCCCCCCAGTTGATATTGCTTTTCCGTAACTCTCGGAGCCTTCGCCAGATAATCTCGTTGGCGGGATTGCTCTCGTCCTCGTCGGAGTCGATGACTTTCTGAGCCTCCTCACGGGCTTTCATCAGGAGTTGGCCGTCGCGGGCGATATTGGCTATCTTGAGGTCAAATGCCATGCCACTTTGCTGCGTGCCTTCCAAATCGCCGGGACCACGAAGTTTCAAGTCCATCTCGGCTATCTCAAAACCATCGTTCGAATCCACCATGATTTTAATACGCTTGCGGCTCTCGTCGCTCATTTTGAACTTGGTCACCAATACGCAATACGACTGCTCCGCACCACGACCTACCCTACCACGCAACTGATGCAACTGCGACAAACCAAAACGCTCGGCGTTCTCTATAACCATCACAGAGGCATTGGGCACATTCACACCAACCTCTATGACCGTGGTGGCTACAAGGATTTGGGTTTCACCCGAAGCAAAACGTTGCATCACCTCGTCCTTCTCAGCAGGTTTCAAACGACCATGAACCTTGCCGACTTTATACTGGCTGAAATCACGACACACCTGCTCGTAGCCGTCTTCCAAGTTCTTCAAGTCTATCTTCTCGCTTTCTTCAATCAACGGATATACAATGTAAATCTGCCGACCTTTCCGCAACTGCTGATGAATAAAGGTGTTGAGGTTGTCACGACGATTTTCATACTGATGGACGGTCTCAACAGGCTTTCGCCCTGGAGGCAGTTCGTCTATCACCGAGACATCCAAGTCGCCATAAAGGGTCATCGCCAGTGTGCGAGGTATTGGTGTGGCTGTCATCACCAGCACATGGGGAGGAACTGTGTTCTTTTGCCACAACTTGGCTCTTTGTGCCACACCGAACCGGTGTTGTTCGTCGATAATCACGAAGCCGAGCCGAGAAAACAATACGTTGTCTTCTATCACGGCATGGGTACCTATTAAAATATGTATCTGACCCGTCACAAGGTCCGCCAGCAAGGCCTCTCGCTTTTTGCCCTTGACTATGCCTGTGAGCAACTCCACCCTGAGATTCATGCCATGAAGCATGCCACGTATCGTCTCTAAATGCTGTTCGGCAAGGATTTCTGTCGGGGCCATAATGCACGTCTGGTAACCGTTATCGACCGCGATGAGCGAGCACAGCAAAGCAACAAGGGTCTTGCCACTGCCCACGTCTCCCTGCAACAACCTGTTCATCTGTCGGCCTGAACGCATGTCCTCACGGATTTCCTTAATCACCCGTTTCTGCGCGCCCGTCAAAGGAAACGGCAGGTTCTGGCGATAGAAGGTATGAAAAACCTCACCCACTTTGTTGAACATAATGCCACGGAACTTGCGGATACGGTCCCGAGCATAGCGGAGGATATTGACCTGCACATAGAACAACTCCTCGAACTTCAGCCTCTGCTGCGCCCTTTCAAGCATCTGGGGACTCTCCGGGAAATGCACATTCCGCATCGCATCATCAAGCGAAATCAAATAGTTCCTTGCAAGGATGTAAGGGGGCAAAGTCTCCTCAAGGGGTTCACGAAGCAGTTGAAGCATCTTCTCCGTCAATTTAGCCATACCGTCGGAGTTGAGACCGCAGTTCTTCATCTTCTCCGTCGTGTTGTAGCAAGGCACGAACTTGCCGTAGGGACTGTCCTGGGCCGACGACAAATTGTAGGGAACCATCATGTCGCCATCAAAAGAAATCATGTCCTCAAGCGGGGTGTTGTCGCCTTCCACTTTATCGATATCGGGATGGGCGATTTGTACGCGGCCGTTGAACACGGTGGGCTTGCCGAAAACAATGTAAGTCGTGCGACATTGATAATTCTTCTGCGCATACTTCACACCCTGGAACCAAACCAAGTCCACCACTCCTGTGCGGTCGGCGAAATGAGCCACAAGGCGGGTTTTGCGACCCGTACCTACTGTCTCGAACGAGAGTATCTGTCCCTTCAACTGCACGTAGGGCATTGACCCATTGATTTCACATATATAATATATACGGCTTCTATCCACATATTTATATGGATAGTAATAAAGCAGGTCACGGAAAGTGACGATGCCGAGTTCCTTCTTGAGCACCTCGGCCCTGACTGGACCCACGCCCTTGAGATACTTGATGTCTTGGTCGAGTTGTTTGAGCATAAATGGATTCGAGATAAGCCTTCTATCTATCAGGCCTGTATTGTCAAAGGGCTAAGGACTAAAGTTGATGTATATGCCCATAGTGCCATATTTTTCGTTGATGCCACAAATTTACAACTTTTCATGCTGAACATGAAAGAAAGCGCCGTTTTTTTTCTGATTGCGCTTACTCGCAGCGCTGATAATGCATAAATGACCATCTTTTCCTCGACACCACTCCCAAAAGAACAAAAAAAGGACTTGCAAAAAAACAAAACTACACTTGTTTTTGCTTAAACTGACCGACACCTGCCCTTTCACATGAAGGATAGGCTGTGGGATGAGGAAAATGACAATAATACCAATAAATATGCGTGTCTCTTACAAAAATCTTAAAAAAACGCATAAAAGATAACATTTTTTCATAATTTT
>CACYEC010000037.1 GCA_902773225.1 uncultured Bacteroidales bacterium | reverse complement strand
GTCCGGTGCCGGTATAGGTGGCGGTGCCTTCAGTCGTGGTGGTGAAGTCTATATTTCTGGTGGAGAAGTATATGCCTATGGTGGTTACTGCTCGGCAGGCATCGGAGGTTCACTCAAATGCGATGGTGGCAAACTCGTGGTGAGCGGGGGCATAGTCTATGCCACATCCCCCAATTACGGGCAACGCTACCAAGCTCCGGCCATTGGAGGAGGATGGGCCGGCATAGGCGGCGAGGTCCACATTACAGGTGGCATCGTTAAGGCATCGAACCGAGCCATCTCAGGAGGCAATGCCGCTGCTATCGGAGGTTCGGATGGGAGGAGTGACGGTTCACTGGACATTGACGTGGGCATGAAGGTGTTGTACAGTTCGACAGAAGTCATTCCTGTTAATCTCAGAACAGAGTATATTCCCAAAGGAGAGCTCACAGAAGCCAACTACGGCGAGCGGGCATACAAATGCCAGGACCATGTCAGCACCTACATCAGGATTGAACCCTGCCAGCACGACAAGACCTTCATATACAGCATCAACAATGAACGCACCCACACTACTACTTGCAGCTTGTGCGGTTATGCCGTCACAGAGTTGCACGATGTCAGCAATGGTGACTGTGTCTGCGGTATCCAAGCCGAGAACTTGAGGCGCTCCTTCACCTACTATGTGCCAGGTGAGACGAAAAACACCTACGTGGAGGGCAAGACCTACAACATCAATGTGGGCAGGAAGTTCTATCTGTTGGAAAACCCGATTGCGCCCGAAGGCTACAAGTTCATAGGATGGCAAATGAACGCCGACCAAGAATCAGAGACCTACAATCGTTGGACAGCAAGCAAGAACGATGTGATCTTGGCTCCAGGCTCGCCCATCGACGTGACTGTGGATATGACCCACACCACTCTCCATGCCCGTTTTCTCTACCAGCTCAATGCTGAATGGGAGTGGTCGGAGAACAATACGGAGTACGAAACCCTCGTCACGATTTCTCATCCTGATATCACCACATGGTCGAAGAGCCCCGACATCGCCAGTGAAGTCATTACAGACGAAGGAGACAATGTCATCTTCACACACTACACCGGCTCTGCCACCTTCACCTTGGATGGCTATGACTACCCATTCTATGACGAATGGGATAAATATGAGCGTGTGAACCTCAACCTCTCCGACAACGCCGTCAATACAGCGACGCTGGAGGCCAACGACGGACGCCACACCAACGTCACCCTGAAGGGCCGCACCCTGTGGGGAGATGGTTCGTGGAACACCATCTGCCTGCCCTTCGATGTGGCAGACATCACCACAACACCTTTGCATGGCGCCACCATCAAGGCGCTCCTGTCTTCCGACTACAAAGAGGAAAGTGGTACGCTGACCCTCAACTTCACGAATGCGACGACCAGTCTTAGTGCCGGGACACCCTATATATTCCGCTGGCCACAGCCAGAGCATTATGGCGAGGAAGGGTACTCATACGACAAGACCGACCCTGTTTTCGACGATGTTGTCATCAGAAGCGACGCGGGCGGTGTTACAGGTACGCAGTATGTGGATTTCGTGGGTTCATTCTCGCCCGTCTCATTAGATGCCAACGACAAGAGCGTGCTTTATCTCAGTGCTGACGACATGCTCTATTACCCATCGGAATCAATGACCGTCAATTCTTGCCGTGGCGTGTTCCGGCTGCACAATGGGCTGTCTGCAGGCGTGCCTTTGGTTGAAGGCAGTGCTTCAATCCGCTCGTTCGTCTTGAACTTCGGCGACGACGTAGTCACCTCCATTGACCATTTACCATTTACCATTGACCGTTCACCATTGCACATTGACCATGAGGCATTGCACATTGACCATGAGGCATGGTATGACCTGAGTGGACGCAAACTCAATGCCAAGCCAACGCAGAAGGGACTTTATATCCACAACGGACGTAAGGTCGTAATCAAGTGAGTAGAGGAATAGACTTGCAGGATTATTGGATAGCAACTCCCTTTTACGGACGACAACTACACAACCCGAACTTCTCAAGTGGAAGTCCCCAGAGACATGACAACGGCAGGCTTCCCTCCGAGAGTGAGGATCGCGATTATCACACCGCTCCACGGGTGTGGGGTATCTATGCTTTCTCACGTGGATTTGCAAACCGCTGGCTTTTGGGCTGGGGTGATTATGACAACCATAAAAAGAACGGACGTTTCCGCTGGATGAGGGATGAGAATGGTGGGAAAGTCGTGGACACTGGAGAAGATGAGATTCAGTTCTACGGCTACGAATACCGAGATGTGAAAAAATACTCAAAACGAGAACAGCTGTTGCGCCGGATTAACAAGATCAAATCCAACTATGTGTCGGTAAGAAGCACATATAAGGAGGGTGAGCCGAGCTATTACTACTACGAGAAGCCTACTTACTTCAGCTACTCGGGTGAGATATGGCACCATCTGGAGTTCTTCGAATACTCCAAGTGCATTGATATGAACCATTTTGGAGAAAGATGGATTGACGGACAAGTTCGTCTGGTGAAAGAGGCTGAGGTCATTGACCGATGCGGCAGCTGGATCAAGACCAGCATGAGAACCTACCGCTACGCATTGCAAAGGTACAGCAACCTTTGCAAGTTCTATTGCAAGAAGTACTGGTGCAGCCCGAAGGCTCTTGAGCGCTACGAAAGATACAACATCGCCCTTGATGCGGAAGAGGCGCTTGAGGTCTATATAGAGAAACTGTAAAAACGCAAAGGGACGGGGCTTTCCCCATCCCTTTGTGTATATAACCATATAGCTTTGGAGACAGATGCTCACCACTCCCTGCTTGTGAAAGGGACCCCATGATGGGTCTAATTCAGAACTGGCTAATGTTTTTTTATACTTCAGGCATAAAAATCTATAAGTTTTTATATACTTTTGCAGATGAGAACACAATCGTTCACTTGAATGGTTGTAGGGAGTGCATTTCGCGCTGAAATTCTACAAATGCATTCAGAATCCTACAAATCTTATTCTTTTTAGAAGTAAAGATAGCAAGTAAATAAAAACTGATGACAGAGTATTTCTTACAGAAAAACTGGAAAGGCATCGTGTGGATGGTGCTGTTCTACTTGATGAGCTACTACACGTTCGACACGCCAGGCGAAGTGATGAACGGCTTCGTCTGCATGTACATCTTCTTCTGGATCATGCGGGTCATCTTCTCTGGGAACGGACGTAAAGCCGTAATCATGATAGGCGGCTTGTTCGGGCTATTGAGGTTCATCTGGTATGTATGTTCTTTGAAACCACTTCGTCGTCTGGTTTTCCGAATGATGTATTTAGGTGCGCAACAGCAACCCTATCCTTATCTGGCGCTATACGGCAGTCTGCTCGACACCCATATGATGATGTACAAGTTGTCGGTGGCGTTCTACCGCGACAAGACGCCGGTGGTGCGTGCCGCCATGTGGCGTCTGCTGGCCAGGGGCGCGTTACAACTGGGCGCAGACGCGGATGGGAAGGCCGCCATCATGTTGGGGCAGTGGGTGGATTCGCCCAGCGATGGACTCGACCAAAGTTTAGAGAAGTCTCTCTATACATTTCTTGAGCAAAGCAAGTCCAAGAATGGGATAGTGAATCCTTCGGAAGTGAGAAAAGTCATGACACACTACAACCAAAGCGGGAAAGGCGTTTTCTCCAGACGTAATGCCGGGGACAGAAGATATTACGACAACAACAATCAGTATCATTTCGCCGACCTGCTCAACACAGGCATCAGCCTCAAGGCCTACACCAAGCGTGATGTGCGTAACATCTATGGCATGAAGAGTTTCTTGAGCCAACTGTCGAAGAACTATGGCAAGTATGTGGAGCCAGAACAGACCAATGCCATGGCCTCAGACATCGAGATGCCAGAAATCAGCCGTGTGTGGCCAGAATATATGGCTTACGCCTACCTTTTCGGTATGGAGAAAAGCGTGTTCCAGCAAATCACGAAGATGTTGCCCACAGACGGCGGCGACAATCCCCTTCTCAGTCAACTGACCCACAGCCCTCAGCACTTGAGGGCATGGAGAAAACTATTGTACCAAGTGAGTGTGGCCACCCCAGGGGTTGAGGATGCTGTGGCTGGAAAGATAGGACTGTTGCCTCTCGCATGGCACGCCAAGGAAATCTATGATATTTAATTTTTTAGTGGGAGTTAAAAGGGGAGTTAAAGTGGGAGTTAAAAGGGGAGTTAAAAATGGGAGATAAAGTGGGAGTTAAAAGGGGAGATAAAGTGGGAGTTAAAATGGACGATAGTTTAGAATGATCTGCAGTATGATAATGAAATATTTCATATACCCGTTCGTGTTGTTTTCACAGTTGCAAGTTGTGGAGGCGGTTGAACATAGCTCGGGCTTCTTCTTCGGATTCCTGCCCGAGTGGCTCAACACCTTGCTGTCGATGATTGCCCTCGTGATGGTGCCTGTCTTTGTCGTTGTGGTTTTCGTGGCCATGGGTGGCAAGACTTTCCGATTGATTTGGTACGTCATTTCCCTTCAGCCTTTACGTCGCTGGTTGACCAGGAAAAGACTGCAGAACCACCTCACTTATTACCGTGACATGCCCGCAGGAGGGGACCTGAAGATAGCCAATGCCGTGATGAACTCACTCTCGTCCTCCCCTATTGCCGACTATCAAGGTCTGTTCGGCGCATTGATGCTGCGCCTCATCGAAAACGGTGCTTTGGTGATGGAGAACAAGGCTACGATTTATGGTTCGGAGCCCCACCCTATCCTCCGTATCGGAAGACGTCCCAAGACAGAGCGAACAGAGTTGGAGAGGCAGTTCCTGTCGATGTTGGCCAGTGTGTCGGGAAACGACGGCATCCTCCAGCCGAGGGAACTTCAGCAGTACTTGCGTAACTGCAATAAGAAGCCTGATTTCTTCCAATCGTTGGAGGAGTTGACCCCAGAGGAGCGGTCTATCGCCCAAGATCCCGACACAGCCCGCCAGGTGTTGGGGCTGCGCAAGTTTTTGCTGGATTTCACCTTGATAGGCATCCGCGACATCAAGGAGATGCCCTTGTGGAAAGAATACCTGATATACGCCACGCTGTTCGGCATCGCCGATCAGGTGAGCCAGAATTTCGGAGAGCTTTACTCCGACTATTTCAACACCAACAGACTCGCACTCACCGAACTCAACATCATCGGCAACAACGCGCTCGTGACATATACCAACGCTATGGCATTTTCGATGTAGTTGAATGATATGTTTTCTATCTCTTTACATGGATAATGGACATGGTGGTTGTGGGTAACGTTGGCTGAAGGTAACCAGAATAATCACAAATATGATAAGCAAAAACAGCCAGAACTCCATTTGAGGAAATTCGGGCTGCAAGAATGTCGAAAACCTTATCACTCCACCCGGCTATGAGGAACACATCGTCACGCTCCATACTAACAGGACTTTGTCCGTAAGCGGCAAGGTCGAAGATGTAGAGACGTGCATGAGGGGCGATGTATTTCTTGTAGCAATCCCAGCTGTCTGCGATGTGAGCATCGTTATAGCTCAAGATAAGCAGAAAGGAAGCGGAACGGCAATAGTTTGCGATTTCATTGCTAACCCCAATGCTGTTCGTAAGAGCATACGGCCAATAGTTTTGTACCGTAGGAGTGTATTCCTATTTATTGGCATATATCATCATTTTAAGCGTTTTACAAAACTACTTCCTGACCGCTGATGACATATTTCGGGTGGTTGTTGTCAGCGTAATAACTCCTTGTAATTACCTCCATAATAAATAGTTATTTGAATGCAAAGATAATGAATATTTTGTTTACAGACAACAAAATGGAGAAACGTTCAACTTTCATTGCCTACAGACAACAAAAACACACAATATGTTAGTCTCTGAGTTATAAAAGATTCACTGTCAATAGTTGCTCTCGTCTTTTGTGATGCGATTCAAAATCCTCCTGCACCCTTCCTCTATGTGCAGGGCGATTGTCCTGTAGATGTGTTCCCGTTCGCTTGAGGGATCATCCACATCAGTATTTGTGTCGAAGGCCAGTTGGTCGAAGAGACGAATGCGGTCCCAGTGGTCATAATCAAGCACACGTGTCAGAAGGTCACGTTGGTAC
>CACYEC010000036.1 GCA_902773225.1 uncultured Bacteroidales bacterium | reverse complement strand
TCTAAAAAGGGTGAAAACATGGGAATATGACGTTTTTGACAACAAAAATTAACAATGAATAGTTGACTCATCTGCAATGTGGGTTAAAGGAAAAGCGGGAAGTTGCGTGACCGCTCAGTCATTAGTTGATAGTCCATATCAGGGACATCAGGCGTCCCTTCAGGGACATTAGTGAGTAATTACGGAGGATTCTATGCCAACGAACTCAGAATATCTGCTTTTATAGTGACACAAAAAAGGGGACACAACGTATTGCATCCCCCACTTTTTTGAAAACGTCACGATAACTCAGAATCTTCAGAATTATCAAATAATAGTCGAATCTTCCGATTATTCTGAATCCTCCTGTTTGTTTATCCCAGTCTTGCTTGGATGGCTTTGCTTTCGGCTTCGTATCCAGGTTTGTTGAGGAGGGCGAACATGTTCTTCTTATAAGCCTCCACACCAGGCTGGTTGAATGTGTTCACACCGAGGATTTCTCCACTGATACCACAACCCTTCTCGAAGAAATAAATCAGCTGGCCCACATAGTACTCGTTGAGTTTGGGCAACACGATACGAAGGTTGGGCACACCACCGTCAACATGAGCCAACTGGGTTCCCAGTTCTGCCATTTTGTTTACTTGATCGATGCGCTTGCCAGCGAGGAAGTTCAGCCCGTCGAGGTTCTCCTCGTCGCTTGGAACTTGAAGTTCGCTGTTAGGCTCACATACGGAAATCACTGTCTCGAAGATGGTGCGCTCACCATCCTGTATCCACTGTCCCATAGAGTGAAGGTCGGTGGTGAAATCCACAGCAGCGGGGAAGATTCCCTTTCCATCCTTGCCTTCGGACTCTCCGTACAACTGCTTCCACCACTCGTTCATGAAGTGGAGTTTTGGTTGGAAGTTGGCGAGTATTTCTATCTTCTTGCCTGCTGCGTATAGAGCGTTTCTGACAGCGGCATACATGGCAGAAGGATTTTCTGCAAAAGGTACATTACTGCTTGTTTGTGCCTCCATGGCCTGGGCACCAGCGATAATCTGGTCAATGTCGAAACCTGCGCAGGCTATGGGGAGAAGGCCAACAGGAGTGAGTACAGAGAAACGACCGCCTACGTTGTCAGGAATGACGAATGTCTTGTAGCCTTCCTTGTCGGCAGTGGTGCGTGCAGCACCTTTCTTGGCGTCGGTGATGGCCACAATCACTTTCTTGGTTTCTTCCTTACCTCGCTGGTCCTCACACATCTTCTTGAGCAGACGGAATGTGATAGCGGTCTCTGTGGTTGTCCCCGACTTGGAGATATTGATTACACCGAACTTCTTGCCTTTCAGATACCCGATGAGTTCGCTCAGGTAGTCCTCACCGATGTTGTTGCCGGCAAAGAGAATGCGTGGTCCCTTGGCGGGGAGAAGCCAGGAGAAACTGTTCTCCAGACATTCAATTACGGCGCGTGCACCGAGGTAACTGCCACCGATACCGGCTACAACCACGGCCTCACAGTTCTCGCGTAGCACTTCTGCTGTGGCTTTGATGTCGTCGAGGAAAGCCTGGCTGGTCTCTGATGGCAGATGAAGCCACCCGAGGAAGTCGTTTCCTTGGCATGTTCCGTTCTCAAGAGCCTCGATGGCGGCTTTGGCTTTGGGCTCATAACTCTCCACTGCACCAGTTGCTAAGAACTGGGCGGCTTTGCTAATCTCAAGTTTAAGGTTTTCCATTGTTGATATTTTTTAATTATTGTTGTTTTTACGTGAAAGTCTCCGACAGTTTCTTGATTTCCTGCTCAGGCTTGCCTTTTCCATATAGGATGTTATATACAGTATCGAGAATAGGCATATTCACTTTGAAACGTTTGTTGAGTTGCATCATGCACTTCGTTCCGTAGTAGCCTTCGGCAATCATCTCCATCTCGAGTTGTGCTGTCTTCACACTATAGCCTTTTCCAATCATGGTGCCGAACACACGGTTGCGCGAGAAGTTGGAGTAGGTGGTGACCAGCAGGTCGCCCATATACACGGAGTTGATGATTTTTCGGTTGTCGCATGGCACAGCGGTGTCGATGAATCGCTCCATCTCCTGCAATGCGTTAGCGTTGAGCACAGCCAGGAAGTTGTCGCCATATTTTAATCCATGGCAGATGCCGGCGGCGATTGCATAGACATTCTTCAGCACACTTGCGTATTCTATGCCTTCGATGTCAGTGCTGATGGAAGTTGTCACGTTGCGGGAATTCAGGATGTTAGCCACTAAACGTGCTCTATCCAGGTTCCGGCAACCTACGGTCAGGTAGCACAATCTGTCCAAAGCCACTTCCTCTGCATGAGAAGGTCCTCCGATAGATGCAACCTGGTCTTCGGGAACCTTGTATGTTTGTTGGAAATAGCGTGAGATGACAAGGTTGTCGTCGGGCACGATACCTTTGATAGCAGTGACCACAAACTTGTCTTTCAGGTTGGTTTTTAGTTTTTTCAGATGACTCTTAAGGTAAGGTGAGGGGGTTACGAAAATCAAGGTGTCGGAGTTCTTCACTACAGCATTGATGTCGGAGGAGAAGTTGATGCGGCTGATGTCAAAATGCACCCCTGTCAGGTACGCTGGATTGTGACCTAACTCCTTGAACTCCGCAATCCTGTCATCGCGGCGTATATACCAGTTGATGCTCTCTTCGTGGTTCATGACAATCTTGGCAATGGCAGTCGCCCAACTGCCCCCCCCCATAATCGCCACTCGTCCACAACCTTCAAAATCCATCATCTCGTTTACTGTTTTAAGATAAGCAATGAATGAAATGCAGGTAGGAGGTTTTCCGACAACTCCGATTCTTCTGAATCCTCTGGAACCTCCGAATCCTCCAAATTACTCCGAATCGCTGAGACGTTCGATGATTGACTTCAATTCGTCCACACTGGGTTTCTGAATGTTGAGTTTGTACTTCTTCAGCACTTCGCCTATCTGTTGCTGAACCTTTTGGGCGTTTCCGCCAGCAAGGTCACTTACCAGATTGTATCCTACCTTTTGTAGAACAGGCACGATGTCGGCGCTGAAACCAACCTCGGTGAATTTTTCCACAGGGTCTTTAGGAATACGCTTCTCGGGTCTCATTTGCGGGAAGAGCATGATTTCTCCGATGGCGAACTTGCCAGTCATCAGCATCACCAGTCGGTCAATGCCTATCCCGATTCCGCTTGTGGGAGGCATGCCGTACTGGAGTGCACGTAGGAAGTCGTGGTCGATAACCATCGCCTCGTCATCCCCCTTGGCTGCCAATTTCATTTGATCTATAAAGCGCTCTTCCTGGTCTATCGGGTCGTTCAACTCACTGTAGGCGTTGGCCAGTTCCTTGCCGTTCACCATCAACTCGAAACGTTCGGTCAAACCTGGTTTGGAGCGGTGCATCTTGGTCAGAGGCGACATCTCCACGGGATAGTCGGTGATGAAGGTGGGCTGGATAAAGGTTCCTTCGGCGGTCTCTCCGAAAATCTCGTCGATGAGTTTGCCCTTGCCCATGTGTTCTGTATCCTCGATGCCTAACTTCACGGCGATTTCGCGAATCTCGTCCTCGCTCTTGCCTTCCAAGTCGTAACCGCTCTTCTCCTTGATGGCGTCAAGAATCGGCAGACGACGGTAGGGTGCCTTGAAAGAGATGACCTGTCCGTCGATTTCTATTTCGGGTTTTCCGTTGACGGCGGTGCAGATTTCTTCAAGCATCTGCTCAGTGAACGACATCATCCAGTTGTAGTCCTTGTAACTCACGTAGAGTTCCATGCAGGTGAACTCTGGATTGTGGGTCTTGTCCATACCCTCGTTTCGGAAATTCTTGCCGATTTCATAGACACCCTCAAAACCACCTACAATCAGACGTTTCAAATACAACTCGGTGGCGATGCGCATATACATGTCCTGGTTCAGTGCGTTGAAATGGGTGATGAATGGACGTGCAGAAGCGCCTCCGGCAATACTCTGCAACACAGGGGTCTCAACCTCGGTATAACCATTTCGGTCGAGGATATTGCGCAAAGTGCGGGTGACGATAGCGCGCTTGAGGAAGATGTCTTTCACACCCTCATTCACTGCCAAATCCACGTAACGCTGGCGGTAACGCAATTCAGGGTCATCGAACTTGTCGTATGCTACACCATCCTTGTACTTGACGACTGGGAGGGGCTTAATGCTCTTAGAAAGCAATGTCAGTTCTTTGGCGTGGACACTGATTTCGCCTGTCTGGGTGCGGAAGACGTACCCTTTTACACCGATGAAGTCACCGAGGTCGAGCAGTTTCTTGAATACGGTGTTGTATAAATCTTTGTTCTCGTCTGGACAAATATCATCACGGGTAACATATACCTGGATTCTGCCTTTGGAGTCCTGCAATTCAACAAATGATGCCTTGCCCATGATACGGCGACTCATCATACGACCTGCGATGCATACCTCGCGCGGTTCTGAGTCATCTTTGAATTCTCTGACGATGTCGGTGGAAAAGGCATTGGTGGGGTATTCCGCTGCGGGATATGGGTCAATTCCCATCGCACGCAACTCATCAAGATTGTTGCGGCGGTTAATCTCTTGTTCGCTTAATTCTAAAATGTTCATA
>CACYEC010000035.1 GCA_902773225.1 uncultured Bacteroidales bacterium | reverse complement strand
GGAGCGCGAGGATTACGCTCACTGGTGGAATCTATCATGACAGAACCCATGTACGAGATTCCTTCCTCGAAGAAGAAATCTTTCAGAGTAACACTCGATTATGCAAAAAAGCAAATAGAAAATGCAAATTTGGCAGTGATAGCGCAAAAGGAAGCGTAAAGCTCTTGCCTAATCAATAGAGAGAAGGATGTGTTAGACTCCGATGGGGGGTGAGCACATCCTTCTCTTTATGTTTAGGTGGTTGATGTATAAAAAACTGGTGGGTAGAACGATGAAAAATTAGAGAAATTAGGAGTTGAGAAAAAAGGTGAAAAGTGAAAACTTTGAAGTTTTATGAAAAATTTTTGAGAAAAAATTTGGATAATTCGTTTCATACGAATAACTTTGTTTCAGTGTTCATAATGAATCGTTAAATCTTGAAAAAAAACATCCTCTTTATTACTATTATTTCTACTATTCCAAAGTTCTATCGTTTATGAAACAGAAAATGTCATTGCAAGAGTCATTGAAGTATTACTTCGGATTTGATACTTTCAAGGGCGACCAAGAGGCTATCATCAAAAACCTGCTTGATGGCAATGACACGTTTGTGTTGATGCCAACAGGTGGCGGCAAGTCGTTGTGCTACCAGTTGCCAGCTTTGCTGATGGAGGGTACTGCCATTGTGATTTCTCCGCTGATTGCCTTGATGAAGAACCAGGTGGATGCTATTAAGCACTATTCTGAGGAGGATAATTTGGCACATTTCCTGAACTCTTCTCTCAACAAGGCGAGCATAGAGCAGGTGAAGGAAGACGTGAAGAGCGGAAAGACGAAGTTGCTGTATGTGGCTCCAGAATCGTTGACCAAAGAGGATAATGTGGAATTTTTGCAGTCGGTGAAGATTTCGTTCTATGCTGTGGATGAGGCTCATTGTATTTCTGAATGGGGACATGACTTCCGTCCTGAATACCGCAGGATACGTCCCATCATAGAAAAGATAGGTAAATCGCCAATTATTGCCTTGACAGCTACAGCGACTGACAAGGTACGCACTGACATTAAGAAAAGTTTAGGCATCCCTGATGCCAAGGACTTCAAATCGTCGTTCAATCGTCCGAATCTGTACTATGAAGTACGTTCGAAGACGAAGGACATCGACAAGGATATTATCCGGTTTATCCGTCAGAACGAGGGAAAGAGTGGTATCATCTATTGTCTTTCTCGCAAGAAAGTGGAAGAACTGGCTGAGATATTGCAGGCCAATAAGATACGTGCTGCCGCTTATCATGCTGGATTGGAACAGCAGGTGCGTTCAGAAACCCAGGATAAGTTTGTGATGGAGGAAATCGACGTGATAGTGGCAACAATTGCGTTTGGTATGGGTATTGACAAACCTGATGTGCGGTTTGTGATTCACTATGACATACCAAAGAGTCTTGAAGGCTACTATCAGGAGACAGGACGTGCCGGACGTGACGGTGGAGAAGGCAAGTGTATCGCTTTCTTCACGAATAAGGACTTGCAGAAACTGGAGAAGTTTACAGAAGGAAAGCCTGTGGCAGAACAGGAGATTGGTAGGCAGTTGCTGCAAGAGACTGCGAACTATTGCGAGTCATCTGTCTGCCGAAGGAAGTTGCTTCTACACTATTTCGGTGAGGAATATGAGCAGGACAATTGTGGAAACTGTGATAATTGCCTGCATCCAAAGAAGCGCACTGATGCCAAAGACTTGCTGGTTTTGGCACTGAAAACCATTTTGTTGGCTAAGGAGAATTTCAAGATGGACATCATCATCGATATTCTTCGTGGCAACGAGACGGAGTTTGGACTTTCCCATAAACACGACCAATTGGAGACCTTCGGCGAAGGTGCAGATGTGGAAGAAACCATGTGGAAGGCCGTGTTTAATCAAGCCATTCTTTCGGGCTATCTGAATAAGGAAATAGAAAACTATGGCGTTCTGAAGGTGACAAAGGAAGGTAAGAAGTTCCTGAAGAAACCTACGGAGTTCATGGTGGTAGAGAATAATGACTTTGATGAAGATGTAGAGATGGTAGATTTGGTTCATTCTGGCGGTGCAGACGAGACTTTGTTCTCCATGTTGATGGACTTGAGAAAATCTATTTCCAAGAAGCTCAAGATACCTGCATACGTGATTTTCCAAGAGAATTCTAT
>CACYEC010000034.1 GCA_902773225.1 uncultured Bacteroidales bacterium | reverse complement strand
GGCATCCCCGTTGTCTTAGGAGAGTACGGCGCTCTTTGGCGTACTATGCCTGAAGGTGAGGATCAAGAGAAGCACAATGCCAGCATCCATGACTGGTACTGGACACTCTGCAGGTATGCAGTTCACAATGGTATCATTCCTTTTGTTTGGGATACCAACTACTGCGGACATCCCAGTGGTACGGTGATAGACCGCAAGACCCTCAGCATCTTCAATCAGTTCGCCTATGACGGCATCATGGAAGGTTGCGCATCCGTGCAGTGGCCATACGCCAACGACATCAATTCTGTCAGCACCGACCATACGGCCTCATCAAAATGCTACACGCTGACAGGTATTCCTCTGAACGGCGAGCCAGAAAGAGGTCTATATATAAAAAGTGGCAAAGTGTACAGACGATAAAATGATTCAGATTCATTGTGAAAAGAATCATACTCTTTGCCAAACTTCTCAGCAGCAAATCACATAAAAAGTGTAAAAATACTCAATAGCTTTTTTTACTATTGAGTTTTTTTGTATCTTTGCCTTAATAATCAGAAAGACTTTAGTTCTGCAGTTACTTGATTCAATTCACTCCAATGAAAAACAACTACAGCCAAGAAGCTCTGGAATGGCAGAGGCAAGTGGACAATGTGGATATAAAAGATGTTGTCGTTCTGGAAAACGTAAATCGTTGGCCAGCCTACAACAAAATCATTGAAACACACTCATTGAGTGTAAGCATATGTAGCCGAGGCAGCTGTCGTGCAAGACACGACGCAAAAGATGTGTTATTCCAGCAGTATGACCTCGCCGTGCTGTTGCCATCCCATTTTGTAATGTGCTACGAGAGTTCTCCAGATTATCATGTAACCACTATACTGGTCTCGCAAAAGCTCAACAATCAGATGATGAACGCCATAGGCAAGAACATTATCCGCTACCACAAAAACGTATCATGCCATCTGACAGAGAGCCAATATAATGATTTTCAATTAATCATCCACACTCTGCAACTCATTATTGACTCAGAAAGGCTTCACCGTTCAGAATTTCTCCATCACATCACCTCTATCATGTTCCTGCTGATTGATGAGTACTGGACAGAAAAAGACAATATCGACAAGAAAAGAGGCGAGGAAATCTTCACCAATTTCTACGACCTACTTCTACATAATTACAAGCAGTCGAGGGAAGTGTCGTTCTATGCGCAAAAACTTTGCCTCACTCAGAAATACCTCTCATCTGTGATCCACCAGACCACAGGTACCAAGGCAAGCGAATGGATTACCAACTACATCACGATGCAAGCCAAGAAATTACTGCTTGAACATCCGAGGCATAATATACAGACCATCAGTTACCAACTTGGCTTCGACAACCAAGCGGCATTCACCCGTTATTTCAAACGGGCCACAGGCGAAAACCCCTCCCAATTCAGGGAGAAGAACTTAGAATAAGGTATCGTCGCTATTTTTTCTTCTTGGAAAACAGGTTGGCCACAAAAAGAATGACAATAGCACCCAAAAGTCCAACCCCCAGTTCAGCTATCCAACCGCCTTCGATTTTCACTTTAAACAAACTGAGCAGCAAACCGCCAACCCAACCGCCGGCAATACCTAAAACTGTGTTCCAGAGGAATCCAAAACCTCCTCCGCGCATGATTTTACCAGCCAGCAGACCAGCCACAGCGCCAATGATGATAGACCATAAACATCCCATAATAATATCAGTATAATAAACAGTTGATTCAAAGAGTGACAATGATGGGACTTGCCCCACGTTGTCGGGAAACTGATGCAAAAGTATATAAAAACTTGCTGATTTTACGCCTGGAGAATATAAAAAAGTTTTTTATTGAGGAAAAATAAGAAAAAAAAGAGTTCTTGCTAAATATCGAGGAGTAATAAATCCTTTTTTTGGGAATGTCGGCAGTTTTGTCTAACTTTGCATTACAAAACATACCCACAATCCTTATGCTGAACGTAGAAACCATTTACAAAACCTTTTTAGACAACGGCATCGACTTTTTCACGGGCGTGCCAGACTCACTGTTGAAGAACATCTGCGCGTATATCACCGACAACACGTCGCACTCCAGGCACATCATTGCCGCCAACGAAGGCAACGCCATCGGCCTTGCCGCGGGCCATTATCTCGCCACAGGCAGTTGTGCATTGGTATATATGCAGAATTCAGGACTTGGCAACACAGTGAACCCACTGTTGTCGTTAGCCGACTCAGATGTCTACAGCATTCCCATGATGCTCATGATAGGCTGGCGCGGTGAGCCAGGCGTGCACGACGAACCACAGCATGTGAAGCAAGGTAAGGTGACCCTCTCTCTTCTTGAAGCCATGGGCATTCCCTACGAGGTGTTGAAGGATGACGAGGAGGAAGCCAAGACACAAATCTCCACTCTCGCCACCTATGCCAAAACGGAAAAAGTACCTGTTGCCATCGTCATCCGAAAAAACCTATTCGCATCCTATCAACTACAGACCAAAGTATCCAACGACAATATCCTCTCACGCGAGGAAGCCATGAAGATAGTGGTTGACCATCTGCACGACACCGACATGATTGTATCGACCACAGGCAAACTATCACGTGAACTCTTTGAATACCGTGAGGCACTACATCAGGGACATGGCCGGGATTTCCTTACCGTAGGTTCCATGGGTCACAGTTCAAGCATCGCTTTAGGTATCGCTCTGGAGAAACCCGAACGGAGGATATTCTGTTTCGATGGCGACGGAGCCTTCATCATGCACACTGGTGCCCTTGGCATCGTGGCGAGCATGCGTCCCAAGAACTATGTGCATGTGCTGTTCAACAACGGCGCACATGAGAGCGTGGGTGGCCAGCCTACTATCGGATACGCCATCAATTGCACAGCCATCGCCAAGGCTTCGGGATACACGGATGTGATGACTGCCCGCACGGAACAAGAAATCATTGAAGCCATGGCAAAGATAGAGCAAGAAAACGGTCCCGTTCTTCTTGAAATCAAGGTGAAAATACAGTCGCGAGATGACCTCGGACGACCTACCACCACCCCCATCGAGAATAAAGAAGCCTTCATGGAGACGCTCAACAAAACAATATAATCATATAAAATTTAGAACAATGACTGAAAAAGTCAAGACAGCAGTCATCATGGCCGCGGGCATGGGCACACGTTTCGGCGACATGACCGAAACCATGCCGAAGGGATTCATCAAGGCAGGAGGGCAGTCGATGGTGGAACGTTCCATCCAAACACTCATCGACTGTGGCATACACCGCATCATCATCGGCACAGGCTACCACCGTGAAGCCTACGAGACACTGGCTGAACAATACCCGCAAATCGTATGCTGTTTCAGTCCACGCTATGCCGAGACCAACAGCATGTTTACGCTCTGGAATTGCCGTGATATCATTGGCACAGATGATTTCCTGCTTCTCGAAAGCGATTTGGTGTTTCAGAAACAAGCCATCACATCTCTCTTAGAGAGCCCACACCCCGACCTCATGCTTGTCACTCCTGTCACTAAGTTCCAAGACCAGTATTATATTCAGGTGGATGAAGACAAGGTGCTTTCAGGATGCTCGACCAACAAAGAAGACCTGACGGTTTATGGCGAGATGGTAGGCATCCACAAAATCAGCCACCGTTTCTACCAGAAGATGTGTGAGGACTATGCGTTGAAAATGAAAGAACAGCCCAAACTCGGCTATGAGTTCGAATTGGAAGACATCTCACGCCACCACATCAACTTGCACGTACTGAAAGTCGATGACCTGAAATGGTACGAGATTGACGACCCCGCCGACCTCGCCTATGCAGAAGAACACGTGCTTCCATTTATAGATGGTCTGGATAGTCAGGAATCGCAACAAAAATCATCTTTCCCTATGAACATCAAACGAAACATCTTGCTCAATCCAGGCCCCGCCACCACCACCGACACGGTGAAGATGGCTCAAGTGGTGCCTGATATCTGTCCTCGCGAAAGGGAATTCGCGGGTATGATGAAGTCGTTGCGCAACGACTTGTTGAAAGTGGCTCACGCTCCAGCGGAGAAATACACATCTGTATTGTTCTGTGGTTCAGGCACCATCAATATCGACATCTGCCTCAACTCCCTCCTTCCAGAGGGCAAGAAAGTCCTTGTGGTCAACAATGGCGCTTACAGCACTCGCGCCGTGGAAATCTGCCAATACTACGGCCTTCCACACATTGACCTGAAATCGAGTGTCTATGAACAGCCCGACCTTGATGCCGTGGCTCGAACACTCGACGAGAACCCCGATGTGGCGTTGGTCTATACCACCCACCATGAGACGGGAACAGGTGTGCTCAATCCGATTCGTGAGATAGGCGCCTTGGCGCATCAGCACGGAGCGGTTTTCGTGGTCGATACCACTTCTTCGCTTGGTATGATTCCATTCGATATGGAAGCCGACAATGTGGATTTCTGCATGGCATCGGCTCAAAAAGGCTTAATGGCCATGACAGGACTGTCGTTCATCATCGGCAACGAAGATGAAATCCGCAAGTCGAAGGACTACCCCAAGCGTTCGTACTACTGTAATCTTTACTTGCAATACGACTACTTTGAGCGCACAGGAGAGATGCATTTCACACCTCCCGTTCAGACCATCTACGCCACGATGCAGGCTTTGAAGGAATATTTCGCTGAAGGCGAGGCCGCCAAGTTCGCGCGCCACCGCCGTGTGTTCGAGGCCATCCACAAAGGACTTGACGAATTGGGGTTCAAGGATGTCATCAAGCGTGAACTGCAGTCTGGGCTTGTGGTTAGCGTGTTGTATCCCTCCGACCCGGACTGGAATTTCGAGCGTGTGCACGACTACTGTTATTCACATGGCTTCACCATCTATCCCGGCAAAATCAGCACGACCAACACCTTCCGTCTCTGCGCTCTCGGAACCATTGACACTCCCGACATCGAAGCCTTCTTCCGCGTTCTGCGCGATGCTCTCGTTCACGAAGGCATCCAGATTCCTATATCTTATAATTGATTATCACTAATTTGAGAATCTGGACGAATTTAATTCTTCTATTCGGGACAATATAATATTCTATGGTTAACTACGATGTTCGGACATTGCAACTGAGGATACTCAACAACCTGCTGGCTGTGGATAAGGTCTGCAGGGAGCATGGCCTACGCTACTACATCTACGACGGTACGATGCTGGGAGCCGTGCGCCACAAAGGCTTCATCCCCTGGGACGACGACCTCGATATCGCCATGCCAAGAGAAGACTACGAGGAGTTCATCCTTCATGCCAACGAATGGTTGGAACAGCCCTACGAGTTCATATGCATGGAGAACGACCCTAATTACCCCTTGCCCTTCGGCAAAGTACAAGATGCCAGCACCACCCTTATCGAGCGCCCACACCTACCCTACCTCGGGGGCATATATATCGATGTTTTCCCCATTGACGGAGTGCCAGACAACCTCTTGTTGCGCCGACTGCACCTTGTGAGTTACGACGTGATGAAGAAGGTCATCTACATGGCCTATCGGGACCCATACCGCCATGGGCATGGTCCATCGAGTTGGATTCCTTTGTTCTGCCGCAAGGTCATCGGACAGCACCGGGCACAACGATTCACCCGTCGCCTGCTTTGTGTCTATAACTTCAAGCATCACTTTAATATATGCGTGTATGATGATGGTTTCAAGGGTGTTATAAACAAAAAAGTCATCGGTAAACCAACTCCTATTCTCTTTGAGGGAAAGGAAGTTCTTGGTGTGGAAAACGCCGATGCCTACCTCTCCCACATGTACGGCGACTACATGACCATCCCTAAGGATGCCGACCAGCGTCAGCACGAATTCTACTACCTTGACCTCAACAGTCCGTATAGAAAATTCGACTGGACGGAATTGAAAAAGTCACATACACGTTAATGAATTAACCGAGGATCAAGAACATCATCTCTCAGTAATTATTCTGTATAAAGGAGTTTTATCCTTTCTTCAAAAAGTTCAGGGTGTTGTTTTAATTCCTCTACGACTACCGTATATGGCCTTGTTGCATCGAGATAACGCTCCCCGTGGTCTGTAGGCAGATGTTTCGGCGTCATGTAATCCTCACCAAAATAGCAAACAAGTGCATCATGAGTATCTGATGGGGCGGGAAGCATAGTATCCTCAAACACCATCCATACTTGTTTATCGTAAGAACTCCTTTTTCGGATATAGCGATGTGTACTGTATCTGTAAGAAAGGACAGATACCTTCTTAGCTTTATCTGCATCCACTAACCTAAATAGTTTCTCATATACACTGAAAGCCTTACGATAATCCACAAATGCATAAAGTGCTTTTGAGAAGACAGTTATGACTCTCTTACCAAAAGTTTGGGGCTGAGTCAAGTCGGCTAAATATCCTCTTATGGTTTTCTTTAGAAACATTATTGCAGACCTATGTAAAAACCGCAATACTGGATTCTCCACACACCCATCAAGTACAAAAACATCGATACCAATTCCGCGACAATATTCACGATTCAATTCAGTCGGACACAGGGCAGTGGAATCCATATATCTCAGAATGCCATGTCCACAGAACAACCGTTTATCTGAATATGTGGTTTGGAAGAAATAAGGATGTTTGAACTCCTTACCGGCAATAGCAACCAATTTGTCATAATCCTTTCTCAGCATCACGAAGTCGATGTCGTCATCCCAAGGAATAAATCCTTGGTGACGTACCGCCCCTAAAAGCGTGCCGCTATCCATCCAACATTTCAAGCCATGCTGTTTACACAAATCAATAAGCGCATGAGACAATTCTAATTGTATTGTCCATACTAACTTCATTTCCTTCGGTACTCTATAGCCGCACCTAATTTCTGTCTCTATATTCATCACACTAAAACATTAACTATTATGAATTAAGTCTTTTGGGTTTTCAACATATACTACATTCATGAAATCATCCCATCTACATCGTAGTTGCTTCATCCATTCTTTCCAACACCTCTTTAGTTTTGCAGACAAACTGATATTTCGTGTTGCATAAATAGGAGGTAAAGTTTTCAACTCCTGTTGTCTTTGATGGATATCCTTCAGAATCATCTGTACGTTGTCGCTGACGCGCTGTACCTCCGGCCGTCTTTTCCAATCATTAAAAAGGAACTTTTCATACTGTTGCAGGATTCCACACCTATCAAGCATCCATCTTTGTTGTGCAAATGAAAAATGAGCAATGAGGCAATCACCATTCACCATATTCATTTTTCCTAACTGGGTGGGTTTCAGACAGGAAAGGAACTCTTCGTCATCACCTTGCACCTCACCATCAAAAGCCTTCATGTCTTTGCCAAACCACAGAATAGAATTGATGGAGAAACGGTTCACAGCCAATGGATATACACCGCAATGCAAATCTCCATATCTGCCATTAGCCAGATAATTATCAAGGAACCACCGATGCAATTGAGCGGCAAAACTGCCTCGCTTCCACATAATGCGATGGTTGCACTGAGCATTCATGTATTTGCAGAGTTTCACTTTCCCTTGAACCTGAAGAATATATGTACAGAGTGCATTGTTGATAACAAGGGGTGAGACGATAAAACATTCCTGATGATCTATGCGGAAATCCACCATCTTCTGGAAGAAGTCGGGCTCAAGCCACACCACGTCATCATCCAACTTGATGTAGATGGTGTCGTCATCAGTACAAAACCTGTAGAACGCATTGATCGTTGCGATGCCATCGACACGTCCATCAGGTTGCCAAATCAAATTAATCTTGGGGTTTATAGCCGCCAATTGTTTGAAAAACTCAATGTCGCAATTGTCGATGGTGTTGACCCACACGTCATATCGGTCAACGATTTCTGATGCCAAGACCTGCGGAAATAGATACTGCATATATCGTCTTCTTCCTGCTGCAGTATTGCATACGATTTTATATCCTCTGAACATTTGTCGTATATTATGATCACAAACCAATAATCTGAATGGCTTTGCCAAACGCTTGTTTAAAAAAGAATCCTTGGTTCAACTTATCCTTCATCATCCAAACCGCACGTCTATACTTATCATATTCAGATTGGGAAAAACCTTTTAATATTGAAGGAAGTTCACAAAGAGAATTGACCGCAATTCCCAAACTATTGTTCACGATGAAAGGGGCCATAGCAGATCCTTTCCATACAATGACAGGTAGTCCGGCGCGAAGACAGAATGAAGCCTTATGTGGATTGTTGATACAAAGATAACTGCCCCACGTTCCGGAACAACCGTCTATAGAGTCACCATCCCAAACCAACCCCCAATCTGCTTGAACTGTACGAATGAACTTATCTGAGTCAATCTGCCCATGATAAGTGGTGTTCTTCCAAAACTTATCAGTTCCAGGAATGAGCCCCGAGCCATATAAATCGAAATGACACCCGTCAATAACCTCGTCAATCTGATAGATGAATGCGCTTTTCCTTTGACTGATTCCACCAGCGAATGTAATCACAGGTTTATCGCCCAAGACATGAGCTTCAGACAATGGTTCTTCTTTCGATAGATAGTCGAAAATGTCGAGATTGACAAGAGGCACTTCACAACCATGTTTGACCAACCAGTCGTTCATGCTCTGATTATGCACAATGATAGCGTCTGTGTGTGACAAACGTTTCACTTCTTGTTCTGAAGTCAATTTCCTACGTCTGAACGTGCCAAGGTCATGAATCAGGGTAATGGTTTTCGCACCTTTCAATCGGGATATCTTGCACTGAACCACATAGAATTTCTTGAATGGGTACTGTATAACGAGTACATCGCCTTTTTGCAAGTGAAAACACAAGTTGACCATACTGAACAACTTGCGGAAAAAAGTACCGATTTTCCCATTAAAAGTTTTGACGGCAAGATCTCTAAATCCCATGCCCTTCATAATTTCATCCACATGTCGTTTCGCAGCATTTGGAGAGTCTATACTGACATAACATCTCATTATCTCAAATCCTTGGAATTCAACTATGTTCGCACCGTTGATTGATACCTAAAGAAAAAATCATCAATCTCTCATCGGCATATTACGTTTATACTAAATGTACTGAGCTGACAGGCAAGTCAAGTGAAGTTTGGAAACATGTAAGTATTCAATACGTAAAAGCTGAACGCCTTTTTTTCCACCACCTCGAGCGTGGAAAGAGGCGGATGCGCCCAACCGTTTCTATTAAAGGATCTGAAATCACTTCCCCATTTACCACAACTCGAGTGCCAACGCTTGTATAATAATAATTCTTTCCGTCAGCATTTTTGATGGTACCATTAGAATTGAACGCAACTTTACTTGTGCGGTTGCCACTATGTTTTTCCTCATCACCATCTTCACCCTCTATCCACTCATAAAGATAACTCGATGGTATATACGCAGATGACTTGCCAAAAAGACCAATATAAAAAAGGGCCTCCATATCAGAGAAAATCTCATGAATCATATTTGGTGTATATTGATAAAACATATTCACCCTTGGTTCATTTGAATAATTACATGTGAATGTCTCCTTTTCATAGCTACCATCATTCCATTTGTAACTTGTCTTGTAGTTAAGCAACCGATGATCGGAGGAATAATTGAATGTGACCTTTCCGCTCGAACTCTCTTTATAACTCTTACCATCATTTTCAGCAATTGTGCTACTGTTAGTAGTGATAGATGCAAGTTGTCCTTTAGAATTGTATGCAAAAGACGCGCTCCCCGTTGTGTTTTCACTGTAATAGCTGTTTTTACGATAGGACGATTTCATAGACAAGGATACAATGTGATTGTTTTTCACATTCATAGTATAAGTCTCATCATCGCCTTCATTGTAATTTCTCCATGTGATAGTCGTTCCTTTGACTTCTCCCACCCAATCTCGATAACTGAAATATCTGAGCACTCCATTGCTGTCATACTCATAATCATAGGCACCAACAGAAGACAGTCGTTTACCCTCTACCATTACATTAGCCTCAATGTCATCACCAACAAGGGCGCCAGCGATTTCACCAGCAGCGCCACTATCTTCGTCATCATCCTTGCTACACGACGAAAGCAATTCGCCTACAAACATTCCTGTTATCAAGAAGATAAAAAACTTTTTGTTCATTTTTAGTAATTGATTATAATAAATTATCACTTATTCAAACCATTTCAAATAATCATCAATAACCTCTATCCTCCGCAAAAAACATTGTTTCATCCTTTCAATAGCCATATCAAAAGACATTTGCTCATCGCCATTATGATTCACTGAAATAGGCCACATCAGACTGTTTTGTTCGTTGGATTTGCGGATAAGAATTGCACACGAATCAATATATTCGGGGATTGAAAGCATTTTTGGGCGCAGTTCCATCCATCGATGTTTGGCAAATTGTTGAAAATCAGGATTTCTAAAAAGACGTTCCAAATAGACAAATTTCCTAGCAACATAAATATCATCGTGTAGCGTAAAAGTGGAGAAATCAAAATCCCATACAGGGCCCATGCACAATCGTTCACCTCTTTGTTTGTGGATATAGACACTCTTTGGACGACTGACTTCTTTGTTATAACATAATTCATTGATTATCCACCAATCAGCAAAAGAAACCGGATCTATCCACTTTTGATAATCAGAAGACAACAGTAAATCATCACAGGAAAGGGATGTCTCAAATTGATTAATATAGTCTTCCAGATACTCAAATTGTTTATTTGACAAACTTTCCTCTTTGGGGTTCTTGAATTGATATGGAAGATGAAAAGATGAAGAATGGAATTTGTCAACCTCGTCAAAGTATTTGTCTATTTCCAACAGGTATCCACCTGTTATTTTTTCCTCATCAACGTCTGATGCTTCCATTTCAATGATGTTCAGTCGGTTTTTATTGATTTGGATTTTTTCACATAGATAATACGAGCCTTGATAAACTCCATTCAAAATCAGTTCAACGTGTGCACCCTGTGGTGTCCATCGTAAGGATGTACGCCGAGCTATTTCAAAGGCCACATTATTCCTCAGTAATGTGCGGTCTGCCCAATTGGAGAGCAGAACCCATCTCTTGGCAGGTTTCATACCAAGAACTGAAGTCTTTTTATTGAGCCGCAAACTGTATGGTTTTTTTGGATAACGTCGCCATGTGATGTTTCCACGTCCTCGTATGGATACAGTATCAACAAAAACAACCTCTCGATTTGATAACATGATTTTCAATTCAACATTCTCTTTCCATTCTTCTTTACTATCAATAGGCAAATCATCTGGAACATTGATGATTATAATTGGAAGTTCTGTTGAAAAAGCCTGTTCTGTCTGCATTATAACTGCTGGCTCTTGGTCAATAGTAAAGTCGCTGTCACTACTACATGAACAACAGCATAAAAATATCCCTAACATAAAATGTGGAACCCTATTCTGGTATAGACTTTTCATCAGAAAGAAAAATTAGAGCAGGACGTGTTGAAAAATAACATCCGATAACACGTCCTGCAAATTATCTCTAAATATGTTTAGAAAGCATAACCGAGACTAATAGTTCCTGCACCGACTTTGATATCATCTGCAATCTCTGAGAAATCAGTTCCATAGGACAATCCCAAGATGAAATTCTTTCCAATGCCGACTTTCGTACCAATCTGCCAACCAATCTGAAAACGATTCCATGTTTCTTTGCTACTGCCCATGTCGTCCTTGTCAAATAAGTTGAATTTTTCAGTACTTGCATAATAACCATCATTGTATTCAGACTTGCTGTTAGCGCTGAGATTGAACCGTAAAGCAAGCCCTAAAAAAGGCATGATAGAAACTGAAGAATTAGGAATTTCAAATTTGTAAATTAGGTTGACAGGTAGTTTCAATGAGAACATGTTGAATATCTCATCACCATCATCATAACCTTCGTACAGACTCTCTTTGTAGAAAGAATACTGAAGACCTAATCCTGCCTCCACAAAAAGAGGATGACTCGACATTACACTGAAAGCTCTGCTATAGCCAAGTGACAGTCCCGTAAAAGACTGGTTGTCCGCATCCTTAGCATCATTTAAGAATGAGCTGGGGTTCCACTCGGCCCAAATCGTGTTCCAACCTTCGGTGCTGGCTGATGAAACGGAAGACTTACCTACGTTTGCGAATTGCGCCGAAGCGTTCAGACTTGCGACCATCATGGCGATGGTTGCCAAATACTTTAAACGTTTCATAAGTTTGTTAATAAGATTAATAATAAATGTTTTATGAAAAAAATCTGTAATCATCAATAAATAAAGTTCATTCTCCAAACATTGGCAGTCGCGGTGGCAGACCCACGCTGGGAGACGAAATAAATATAACGACCGTCACGACTCCACACTGGACTGAGATCATCTGCTGCATGGTAAGTAAGTTGCACTAAATGCGTACCATCGGTATGACAGGCGAAAAGGTCGGTATTGTAGTATTTCTGTGACCCATTCGTCAACATATTACTACCGACAAAGAGAATCCATTGCCCTCCTGGAGAGAGACTGGGCGTGGTGAAACTACGGTCAGGTGCACTTACCACACACTCCTCAACACCAGTTTGATAATTGATCCGCCATATTTCGCCACGTCCCTCAGCATTGAAACGAGTGCAAAAAATACTTGACTGTCCCTTTACAGGACAAGGGTTCATACCTTTAGTGTAACTTGAAAGGAAATTACTGCCTATATCATAACTCCATACACTGGCTCCCTTGTTTTCCATCCTGGCAAAAAAGATATTATTCATGTCAGACGAATATACTGGTGAGTAATCCTTATTACCGCTTGTGATTTGACGACAGATATATCCATTTGTTGCACTGGTCTGAAAAATCTGGTTGAGTTTTCCATTAGCCTCAGAAAAACAAATGTACTTGCCATCTGGCGAATAGGTGAAATCGAGTACAGTTTGCCTATTTGTGCGTTGGACAGAAGCACCTTGTTTGTCAATATCCTTTATAAAAATATTAGTTGTGTTACTACGGAAAGACAAATAAGCCAATTGTTCTCCGTTGACGGAAATATCAAGAATTTTGTTTGATAGCCAATTAACCCCCCGGCCATGACGTTTTACCTCAGGCATGCAAACATAGTCATTATCGCTGGTAATCTGAGTGAGATTAATCCCTGATTCCTCATTCACCTGCACTACGGAATAATCTACTTGAGCATGAATTGCCATTGGCAAGATCAAACAGACCAACGCTGAAATGTGGGTTATCCTCATATTTTCATTCTTGCTTTTGTCCTACGTATTTATCAGAATTATCATCCTCCCGATAAAACTCGATAGTAGTAGAAGTCAGTTTCGTAATTCTGATTCCACCCTCAAGTACATCACCATTATATTTTTCCGCATCAGCATCTTTGATATATACCAAATTGCCTTTAATGGAATATGGAGTCATCCAATAAGATGAATAAGATTCTGTTACTCCATTAGTTTTGCCATTCCTAAAAAGCATCATGAATGAGCCATCATCTCCTCCTTTCTCCTTGACATTCCATGTTCCAGATCCCGATTCTAATTGTTCTCTGATCTCACTCTCACTGAAACCTAATTCATCTTCGTCTTTGCTGCATGAAGATAACAGCATGATAGATAATACCATCAGCGCAATTGGAAATCTTAGTAAAAATTTGTTTTTCATTCCTTCTTTACCCTTTTACGTGTCGGGCACAACCTCAAATTTCATTAATAAACTACATCCTTAATCATCGAACCAATCAATTGTTTTGAATTACCATCATAATATAAAATCATGATTTTAATCGAACGCACACATTTTTAATAAATACTAAAAGGTTTGGCACTCCCACGACTTTTTCGTAAATTTGCATCGCCAAATGTATTCTACGATTGAAGCAATCGTAGGAGACCACACCTTGTTTTTTTTTAACACGGTGCAAAATTATGTATTTTTACGTACATATCAATGTAAAACTATGTATTTTTAACATATTTTAATATTTCCGCCTTACATCATGACAGAAAAAAGGACTGAAAGATTAAACAAAGCAGTCAAACACCTTATATCAATCGGCTTGATTGATGGCAAATCACCCTCAAAGAGTATCTCCACGACTATGGGGAGAAACAATAGCAATATCAGTTCTGCGCTACGAGGCGATGAAAAATACTTGAATCGCAAGTTCATCAGAGACTTTTGTGCCACCTACAATAATATTATATCCGATGAATGGATTTGGGATGGTCAAGATACGATGCTAAATGAAGAACCTTATTATGAAGATATAAACTTTAGTGTCTACAACTATCAATCAATCTATGACCTTCCAAAAGAAAAACTCATAGACATATTGCGCCAACTTATTGAATTCCAAGAAGTTCAAAATCAAAGAATCGTTGATCTGATTCGAATGAACGAAGAGATGATACGTTTCAGTAAGGAACAAATCAAAAACATATTCGATATAAACAAATAGTAGATAGCTTAAAGATATGGCAAATTACCAGACACGCGACCTGCAAATGCGCGCCTTGCACAACCTGCTCGAACTTGACAGAATCTGCAGGGAGCACCACATCAGATATTATATCTCCGATGGCACGGCACTCGGTGCTGTGCGTCATAAGGGCTTCATCCCCTGGGACGACGACCTCGACGTGGTGATGCCTCGCCCCGACTACGAAGTGTTCATACAGCACGCCAAAGAATGGCTGGATAAACCTTTCGAAATCGTGTGTCCCGAGCATGACGATAAATACGCTGGGGTGTTCGCAAAAATCATCGACGGCAGCACCACACTCATTGAGCGGTGGGGTTTCAACCAGCTTGGGGGCGTCTATATCGATGTCTTTCCACTTGATGGCATGTCCAATCACAAGTTCATGCGGAAACTGCAAATCACCCTATACAGGATGATAAACCGATGGATATACCTTTACAACCGTGACCCCTATAAACGCGGACACAACTATACCTCATGGCTGCCATTGCTCATCCAGAAAGTGTTCTCCAACCGAAAACTCCACCAGTTGATGCGGAAGTTGCAGACTATGTACGACTACGACAAAGCCACATTGGTCAGCGAGTTCGACAATGATGGGCGAGGAACAGTGACCAAGGACATATTCGGCACGCCTACACGAATATTATTTGAAGGACATGAGGTGCTTGGCCCTGAGAAGATGCATGACTACTTGACATCTCTCTTCGGCAACTACATGGAGATTCCTCCAGAGGACAAAAGGCGCATCCACAACTACGACTTTGTGGATTTCAATCAATCCTATCACGATTACAACGACACACGGGTCTTCAAATGAACATACTGGTCATCCGTTTCCGCCAGATGGGTGACGCCATTGTGGCCACACCCCTGCTTTCAAGCCTCAGACAGTCCTTCCCAGAGGCTCGGATTCATTTTGTGCTCAACGACCGTATCGCACCACTCTTTGAGGGGCACCCGGCTATCGACCGGATTATCACTTTCACAAACGACGAACGTCACAAGTCCTTCACATATCTGCGTAAAGTGCGGCAAACGGTACATCAGACTCACTACGATGTCATTATCGATATGCGTTCGACGATGAACACACTCCTTTTCCCACTTTTCTCTCCAAGCACCCGTTTCAGGATAGGTATTGAGAAACCTTATTCCCGCTTTATTCTCAACCACAGAATTCCAGGAGCGAAACCGACAGAGGGAATGGTGGAACACAACCTGAAATTGGCAGAACCACTCAGGTCGTTGGGTCCACTGAGTCTAATTTCAGAACTCAGTCTTTACATTACAGCTGATGAGAAAGAGGATTTCCGTCAGTATATGATTTCACAAGGCGTCGATTTCTCACGTCCAATAATGCTCGTTGGTGTCACAGCCAAACTGGAGGACAAGACATGGAAAGAAGCGTTCATGATAGAGACTATTCGCCGAATCTGTACTGAATGGCCTGACTTGCAGGTGGTCTTCAACTTCGCTCCAGGCCAGGAAGCGGAAAATGCCCGACGTATCTACGAGGCGGTAGACAATCCCAACATCTTCATTAACATCAATGCGCCCACCATGCGCAAACTGGCGGCGATGCTTTCCCTTTCAACCATCTATTTCGGTAATGAAGGTGGCGCACGTCATATCGCACAGGCTGTAGGTACACCATCATTCGTCATCTGTTCGCCTTCTGCTAACAAAGCCACATGGATACCATCCGACAATCCTCTACATCAAGCGATTGCGGCAACTGATTTCCTCAGTAAGGAAAAATTGGAGAAGATGACTCGTCAGGAGATTTACGACAGCATTACGGTCAGTCGAGTGTGGGAAGGCCTAACAACTTTCTGTAGAGCGCAACATATTCTTTAGTGTATCGGTCGTAATTGAACGTCTTGGAATATTCGGCTGCTAAAGTCGCCATCCTGCCTTTCGAATCCCAACCGCTGATGGCGCCTTTCACCACCTGCGCCATGTGTTTGGGGTCGAAACAATCCCAATAAGCGGCATGACTTCCGCAAACCTCTGGCAGACAAGTGCAACGTGATGACACGACACGCGCGCCATAGCGCATTGCCTCAAGGACGGGGATGCCGAATCCTTCAAGGGTGCTGGGGAATAGAAATGCCTCGCAATGAGCGTAGAGCCAGCGTTTCTCTTCATTGCTGATTTTACCCGTTACAAGAATCCTGTTTTTGTCTGCCTCGTCAATCATGCTCCTGATTTCATCGGAGTAATCCCAATGGTCGTCGCCACAGATGAACAGACGGTGATTGGGAAATGACTTCATCATGGGCACCAAGGTGTGGAAGTTCTTCTTGCGCCTGACTTGTCCGATGGTGAAGAAAAAACGCTCATCATCCTTGGATACGAACGAAGGACGTTGCTGGGCTCCGTTCTCGTCATCAGCTATGCCATTGTAAATCACCTGCATCTCCTTCTTCACTGATGGGATGTTCTTATGGATGTCGTCTTTGACATATCCAGAGATGACTGTTACATAGTCGCTGTGGTTGATAATCCAAGGTGTTCTGATTTTGTGCTTGAGCAGATGGATGCCATGTTTCTCTCGTAGGTAGTTGAGGTCATGGACGGTGAGCAATTGAAGAGTGCCTTTTGCCTTGCGCCGGTAGCGGAACTGCTGGTCGGTGGCATGCCAGAGGTCTACCTCCTTGAACTGCTTGATTTCGGCTTTCAGGTGTTCCTTGCCCACATAGTCGATGTGGTCGCCAAACTCTCCTTTGTGTCGTTCGGGCAGGATGAAGATGAAACGCATGTCATCGAAATGCATTTTGGCCAGACGAGGACAATAGTTGCGGGCTATCTCACCGAAACCACACATATCGTCTAAAGCGGAGAAATCTACTACTATCTTTTTCATTTTGTTGTGTTGTTTACGCAAAATTAGCATTTTTAATCATGTTTGGAAACAAAAAAGGACGAAAATTTTGTCAATTCGCGGAAAAGGTGTAATTTTGCGCCGTCTTTTAAGGACAACACGGGTAAGTCCTATACGACTAGCTCCTTATGAATCCCCCAGGGCTTGACCGCAGCAAGGGCAATAAGTTGTAGCGGTGCGATGTAGTCAGCTTACCCACCCGCCTCTTTAGCTCAGTTGGCCAGAGCACGTGATTTGTAATCTCGGGGTCGTTGGTTCGAATCC
>CACYEC010000033.1 GCA_902773225.1 uncultured Bacteroidales bacterium | reverse complement strand
TTTTCATATCTTTGAAATGGTTTACATTGTTGAAGTAGGTAGTGTATGTATGATGAGTTTTCGGAATTCTTGATAGCATTCGGAAGAAGTTTCCGAGTCGATAGGCGAGTGGTTGCTATAGAGCAGTATTTGCCCATTCACCCGTTCTGCCAGCCAAAGGTATCTCAGTCCTTTTCGCTCGTCCTTCAATATGAAGTAGAACTGTTGTTGTGAGAAATTGAGATGGTATCCTGGAGTGTGGGTGTCGATGCTGATAGCCACTTTAAGCATTCGCCCGAAGACATCCACTTCTTTGGTATCTGGAAACACACGCACAAGATGGACGATATCAGTATTGGACGAATCTAAGTCGCAGTCGAGTATCACGGTTTCCACTTGGTAGTAATTGGCGAACTTCATAATGAAGTCGTCAATGAGTGAGGGATCCACATAGTCAGAGTCAGACGCCATTTCATGCGTCACATACTGCAAATCCTGATGGATGGCAACAGGCGGATGAATGATGATGGGATAAGTTGTGTTTTCGTCCTCATCGTTACCATTAGGTTCAGAATCGTTCACAATTGTTTCCTGAAGTTGTGGAGGGTCTTTTTGTTTTATTTTGGTTGTGGGTTGTGTTTGAGGTGTGTGGATTTGTCTCTGGTGGTCCGTTTTCACCTTGGTGTATTCCTTGCTCACACTTTGCGTGTTATCGGTAATTGGCGAAGAATGAGTTTCTTCACTTTGTTCGTCATGAGGCAAAGTCGTTGAATGAATTGGTATCTTCTTGCTGTATTCTTGTGCAACAGGTTGATAATGGTCGTCTTTAGGCTGATAAAGCCACAAGACAGCACCTATACCCATGAGCAGAAGCATCACCGCCACCCACCACCAAAACGCAGGATTCGGTTTCTGTTCAGGCTTCTCACCGTCCAGCTCAGGCAGATTGTCCATAATCCGTCCCGTCAGTTCGTCGGGGTTGCTGATTATGGGTTGTTGCCCTTTCAGACGTTCGAGAATGTTGTCAATCTTGGTCATAGCCTAATTGTTGTAAATGCTTACGGATGGCCTGACGTGCCACATAGAGATTGCTCTTGACCTGCACGTCATTCATTCCTGTGATTTGTTCTACCTCGGTATATGTCAATCCCTCCAATTGGATGAGCGTGAAGACAAGTCTTTGTTTGGGGCTCAGTCCTTGAACCAGTGTTTTGATGATAGACACCCATTCTTTGTTTTCAAGAATACGTTGGTTGTCGGTATCTGTGGCAAATTGTCTCAGTGTCTTTTCATCATCTGATGCTACATGGAGATGTCTTTCACTTTTTAGCCTATCAAGGCACAAACGAGAAGCTATCGTGTAAATCCATGTAGTAAATGGTTTCTTCAGGTCGTAATCCCTGATGTGTTGCCACACTCGGATAAACGTATCCTGAACCACGTCTTTGGCATCCTCTTCGTCAGCCAGCATCTTCAGTGCCAAAGAGAATATCATGCGTTGGTAGGTCTGGACCACCCATCGAAAAGCGTTCTTGTCTCCCTCTTGGCATAGAGCGAGTATATGGCTGTCTATTGCGGTCATTATAGATGGTCTGTCTAAATGATATACGAAGCAGATATGCAAAAGTAGAAAAGAAATATGTTTTTTTCTGCATAAAAATAAAAAAAGGCTGAGTACCATTCTTTTTCACACATTATGATGGTCAAAACAGTGAAGCGTTAAGAATGTAAAAACGGGTGTTTGGAAGGAAAAAATGACGTAGTGACAAAGATTGTGGATAAAAATTTCATGTAGATACAAAACAAATTCGTAACTTTGCGCAAAATTTGCTGGAATGTGTAAACGAACAGTATCTGACAAAAGCAAAAAATACAAATACTAATCATAAAGGTAAAGAAAAGCAATGGCATTTAGTAGAATTACAGCCGCTGAGGCTGCGGCAATGATCAAGGACGGCGAAGGTATCGCGCTGAGTGGTTTCACTCCCGCAGGCACGCCCAAGGCCGTGACAGCAGAGATAGCCAAGAAAGCGATAGCCGAGCATGAGGCAGGTCGTCCGTATCAGATCAGGATGTACACAGGTGCTTCAACGGGAATGTCGGGTGATGGTGTGCTCTCAGAGGCACAGGCCATCAAGTACCGTGCTCCCTACACCACCAACTCCTTGTTCCGCAAGCATGTGAACTCTGGTGAAATCGCCTACAACGACATTCACTTGAGCCACATGGCCCAGGAACTCCGTTATGGTTTCCTCGGTGAGGTTGACTGGGCGA
>CACYEC010000032.1 GCA_902773225.1 uncultured Bacteroidales bacterium | reverse complement strand
GATATCGTTCGAATGTATGACGAGCGTAATGAGGAACGAGATGGGCGTATTGGCAAGACGACGAGAGCCGAAGCTCAGTTGATAGGACGTGGAGCCAGATACTTCCCATTCCGAATAGAGGAGGGGCAAGATTTGTTCACACGCAAGTATGATAACGACCGAAGTAATGATCTGCGTATTTTGGAAACCCTCTATTACCATACCATCGACGAAAGCAGATATATTGCGGAAATCAAGAAGGCTTTGGCCGAACAAGGCTCTATTGACCCAACATCAGTTACAAAGACGCTCGAACTGAAATTGGAGTTTAAGGAAACGGATTTTTATAAGAATGCGAAAGTCGTCTTTAATACGAAGAAGCCCAAAGATTATCAAAGTGTAAAGTCGCTGGCTGATTTATCTGTTAGAAAAACTAATTACAGGCATCAGTTGACGAGTATGTCAAGTTCTGTGGTTGGCGTATTTGGAGAACAGGGAAACGAAAAAGAACCTAAGGTTATTGAAAAAGACGTTTCTCTAAATGATATTCCGTATCATATTATCCGTTATGCGCTCACCACGAATCCCTTCTATCGGTTTAATAATATCCGTCATTACTGTCCCAACTTGAAATCTTCAAATGAGTTTGTGGAAGATAATGCCTATTTGGGAGGTTTAGAGATTACATTCAAAGGAACGCAAGAACGCCTTGAGGCAATGAACCATTATGACTACTTGCTGGGTGTTCAAGGGCTGCTTTCTCAGATTGAAAAGGAAATCAAGGCGAATAATGTTGAATACGAAGGCTCTGATTTCTTCTGCAAACCCATTCGTGACGTATTCAAAACTAAACCTGTCACATTCCCGAAGGATGAAGCTCGTGAGGAAGGCCAAATTGACATGCTTCGTGAAGAACATTGGTATGCCTATAATGCCAATTACGGTACGAGTGAGGAGCGGGCGTTTATTGAGATGTTCGCTCGTAGGTACAGTAGTTTTCAGAAAAAATATGACGATATCTACGTCATCAGGAATGAGAAAGTGGTTAAAATAGTAGATGCGAAGGGACGTGTTTTTGAACCAGATTTCCTGCTATTTGCCAGACAAAGGAAAGAGGAACATTTGATGTTCCAAATCTTTATTGAGCCCAAGGGCAATCACCTGAAGGGAAAGGATAAGTGGAAGGAAGATTATCTGGAAAAGATGAGAAGCGAAAGACGTACCTTTTCAATAGATACAGACAAATATCTTATTACGGGTGTACCTTTCTATAATCTTTCCAATGAAAATGAATTTATAAGTAGTTTGGAGGGTGTGCTAAATCTGAATGAATAATGAAAGCCTCCCTTCATCATCTACCAACGTGATCATGGGATCGTGAGCACGGTTCTTCGTTCATTTGTGAGGAGTATAAAATTTAATCCGAAATACTTGCAAATCTCAGAAGAATATCGTAACTTTGCTGCCGAAATGGTGGCATATTGCCATCGTACGAGCATAAAGAAAGGGTAAGATTATGGCACAATCGGCAGTAACGGTGAGGTTAGACCCGGAGATGAAGGCACAGTTCGACAAGCTCTGCGCTGAGTTTGGCATGAGCGTCAATACGGCATTCAACATTTTTGTGAACGCTGTGGTAAGGAGACGCAAGATTCCCTTTGAGATTACGACATTGCCATACGAGGATAATGTGCTAAGGGATTTCTACGAATTTCGTAAGGAGGTTGTCGCTAGCGATCGTCCCGAACTTACGATGGAAGAAATCAACGAGGAAATCCGTTTGGCCCGACAAGAACGGGCGGCAAAGAAAAAGGCTTCGGTATGATCTATGCAGTTATCGACACGAACGTCATCGTGTCAGCATATATTACGAAGAGCTTGTCGGCTGCAACATCATACACTTTAGAATTCTTTAACTCAAAATATCGTCCCGCATCTGCTTTAAGATGCGGGATTTTTTGTACCTTTGCATAGCTTTAGAAGAGCGTTCTAAGCGTTCAGGAAAACGAATACCAAACGTCTTGCTGAATGGAGGAAACTGGTGGCCGCCAAGACTGGATAAAGCGGTTGCTTGTGGTGCTCTTATACTTATTTTTAACGTATCAAACTGTTGATTTCATGGGACTGGCCACCGAAGACTACATAGACATGCGCGATAAGCTCTCTGCGAAAACCATCGTGGGGGGCAAGGAGGTGGTGAGCCCGTTTGCAGATAGCAGAGCGCTCTATGCTCAAGCTCTCCCGGTAAGGGAATCTACTGTGGACTACTGTGCCTGGGCTGAGGATGCCATCGAACTGTATGGGGTGGATAAAGCCATGGCGCGGTGGGAAGTCATCTGCGAACTGTTTGAGGCGGAAGACTGGTGGCCCGCCGTGGTGAGGAGGGTGAAGCCGGTATTCGTAAATGCATGCAAAAGGCGTAACCGTCTGAAGGAGGCTGCGGGGCAGAAGATGGGACAGTCTGTGGTAGTGCAGACGGGTAGCAATCCCACGGCTGTGGAAAAGGCCGAAGGCGACGTGAACGTGAAAGGCGACTGGAACGATGTGCACGACAATGAGAAGGTGTTTTTATAAATAATAAGGTGGATAATGGCTGGAAACAGGATTTATGTGCAGGGATCATATATAGACGTGCACGACAATGAGAATGTGTATCTCTCGGTTGACAAGGCTAAGGTCAACATGGCAGACAAGGTGGAAGAGGAGTCTGAGGGCGGTCATAAGCCAGACGGCGTGTTGGCATCGGATGAGGCGATGCAGTACTGGGAACGGCTGCAGAAGGCGGGTTTTGTAGATTCATATTGCAAGTTGCTTCCCGGCACTACGCGCAAGCAGGCGATGTACATAGCCGAGGTGTTTGCTGACCGGCTGGGCATCAAGTCGAAGTGGAAGACGTTTGAACGATTGTGGGGCATCAGCAATCTGGCACAGGAGAAATGGGACATGCAGGAAACTGGCGTGACCCCATCGCGTTCGAGCGAGATTGACAGGATTTTCAAGGAATAATATAACTGACTGACAATCAGTCGTAACATCCCCTATATAGGAGCTATCTATAGGCCCTATATAGGGGATTTCTTTTTTTATTTCGCCGTAACTTTGCACCAGTCAATTCGACAAAGATATGTTATCAACAATTATCAATCAATTATTAATCTGAGACGAACGCAAAGGTGAGGGAAGTCTCGCGAGTGAAAAGGATCCAATTTCAGCACTTGCTTCATCTCGCAAAACGTAACAGATTATGCGTAAAACAACTTTCAAGAAGCAGCAGTTGCTGCAGAACGTCCAGATGGATGCAGCTGTGAATTTTCAGGCCAACGGTGACATCAACATCTATCCTTGTCCGTGGGAGGATTCGAAACTGGTGACCGATGGGGCGCGAGTGAACTACAAGGCTGGGGTGTCGGTGGATGACGATGGGCATACCCGTGTGAAGCGCTACAACATCGGCATGAACGGTCCGATGCACGACGTTATCTTTGAGACGGCTCACGGGGCTTTGAAGACGACCCGCCCGCAGCATCGTGGCGACAGAAGCCGTGACATTTCCAAGGAGTTTGTATATGTCACGTTCAAATTCCCGAAGAAGCTGGGGCTTTCGCTCACCAAGGCGTTGTATGCAGAAGAGAGTGACGAGATTATGTCTTATCTCAAAACACGCAAGGAGGAAACGATATGGGAGCAGTAATAGGACAGCGCGTGATAGCACTCAACACGCGATTGACCAAGGAGCAGACAAGGGCATTCATCCAGGAATGCCCGCTCCACGACTATGATGAACTGACACGCAAGCCTCGGCTTCAGCAGCAGGCTGAGCGCATCAATGCTACGGAGGATGAAGAGCAGCAGCGCAGGATGAAGTCGTGGTTGCCATTCCGCTGCCCTCACTACACGCAGTTTCGCGATAACCATCGTGACCGTGAACACATCGTGGCGGAGTCGTTCACATGGCAGACGTGTGTGGATATTGATGATCCGGAGTTGGTGGAGAAGGCTAACGAGATGTCAGAGAAGCTGGACGTGGAAATAGGTGGCAAGTGGCAGGGGCTGATGCTCCACAAGGACTATTCTATCCGTCGCAAGTTGCACATCGATATCCGATTGCCGATGGGCATGACGGTGCCGGAGGCGCAGCGTGCGTATTGCAAGGCTCTCGGAGTGGAGTGTGATACCTCTTGTTTCACCCCTGAGCGGTTCATCTATATCTCGCCTGCGAGTTTCGAGATCTATCGGGCTGACGGGTGGTATGAACAGTTGAGTGAGGAAGAGATAGCTCAGCGCCGCAAAGCCTATACGGACAGAGGACTGACGATTGATGGCAGGACGGAGGATGGCTGCTATGCAGACACAGAGAGCACAGAGAATACAGAGAGCACAGAGTTTCAATCTCCCTCTCCTTCTGAGGTATTATCCTCTAAGGGCTCTGTCTCCACTGCGTCCTCTGTGCTCGCTCATCCGAGCGAGTTCAAGGGTATTCCCTATCAGGACATCATCAGCGAGTGGTTTCGCCGGACGGGTGGCGAACCTCAGCAGGGAGAACGTAATGACCGGCTGCATCGGCTGGCTGCCCATTTGCGCTACATTACCGATAACAACGAGCAGGCGCTGCTGCAGATCATGCCCCGATACGGACTTTCGGAGGATGAGATGCGAGGGCTGATCCACTCGGCTTGTCAGGGGCGGTTCTATTCGATGCCGAAACTGCTTAAGGAGGTCATTCGCAGTCTTCAACCTAATGACGAAACGGCTGATTCTGAAACCGGACTTGGTTCCACACCGCCTGAAATGCCCCGATGCTTGCCTCCTTTGATTAAGTTGCTTACTTCCCGAACGCCTGATATCTACAAGCCGGCAGTGGCGCATGCGGTGTTTCCGTCGCTGGCCGCCCATCTGTGGAAGGTGCGCTTTCGGTATATCAACAACGTGGAGCATGAGGCTACGCTGATGAATGTGCTCATGGCGGGAACGGGTGCCGGTAAGGATTGCATCACCGAACCTATCAACCGCATCATGGCCGACATCCGCCGCCGCGACGACGAGAACCTGGAACGGGAAAAGGAATGGAAGAAGCTGGTAAACTCGAAGGGCTCAAACAAAGACAAGGCTATGCGCCCCGAGGGGCTCATCATCCAGGAGATTGACGCCGACGTGACCAATGCGGCCTTCGTTCAGCGCATGGCCGAGGCCGACGAGCATTTCCTATATGTGATACTGAACGAGATTGAGCAGTTCGACGCGCTGAAGGGCAACGGCCGCGGCGGTCAGCAGTTCCAGATTATGTGTCTGGCCTTCGACCACAACCACCGCTACGGTCAGACCCGTGTGGGCGTGCAATCGGTCACGGAGAAGGTGACCGTACGGTTCAACTGGAATGCCTCGACCACCATCCAGGGCGGCCAGCAATAT
>CACYEC010000031.1 GCA_902773225.1 uncultured Bacteroidales bacterium | reverse complement strand
GGGAAGCCTTCTTTGCCAAACTCACGATAGAACTTAGGATTCTGGATAGCACCAGTGAGTTCGATGCCCTTCACCACGAGTGAGTCTTGAACGATGTTGTCGAAGAGTTCAGTCATGTAGTCTTCGCCGAACTCGTTGTTGATGATGAGTTCATAGATGCGGTACTTGTTGAGCACGTTGAGTGCGTTGGCCACTTCGCGGTCGTCAGTAACTGCATTGTAAGCAGCGTTGAGTTCTTCCTCGCCGTTTGTGCCGATGATACCGGCTGTTTGGGTAGCCTTGTAGATACCCCAAGTGAGCAGGTCGGAGCAATTCTTCACCTTGCCAAGTTGAGCGGAGGCGTTGGTGAGTTTCGGAGCGAGCTCTGAAAGAATGTCGTCAGCGAGGTCAGATGGGTTGGTCTTGCCATACTCGTTCATGATGCCGCTGGCTGTCTGGTAGGCCTCTGTATTCTCATACTTGGTCTCCTGAAGCTCTGCCATAGCGATTTCTGCCTCAACCAAAGCGATGTTGAAGTCGTCGATGTTCTTCATACGTGCTGAGAGGGCTGCTGCCAACTCTTCGAGTTTTGCGATTTCAGCCATTACCTCAGAAGGAGCGGTATAACCACCGGCCTCTGCGGTCTTGATTTCGTTGCTGAGAGCGTTCTTGGTGTCGCCGTTATATGCTGGGTCTGCTGCCTCTTCGAGAGCGGCCTTAGCAATTTCAATGGCCTCGTTGAGCTTCTGCTTGTAGAAAGCGGCCTTAGAAGGCATGGTAATCACCTTGAGGTCGGCGAGAAGGAACTCCTGCCATTGTGCCTCTTGGGCAGTGAAGCGCATCACGTAGTAACCCTCTCTTGGAACGGTGAAGTCGGTCACACAAACCACGGAACCCTTGACATTGCCTGTTGCGCCATTTACGTTAGGAGCGGCAAGGAAGTCGTTGAACTCTGCATAGACATTGCCTTCGAGGTCTTCAATTGTGAAGGAGAATATTGGCTCACCTTTCCATGCTGCCATCAAGAACTTCACTTGATATTTACGAGCTTGGAGTCTGAAAGTGATGTCCTCGGGCATCTCTGGGTCGAAAGTGCCGTCTGCCATCTTGTAGTCCTTTACCTGCTCACCGAAAGTACACCAACCTTCGTTGGTTCCACGGGTGCCCCAGTACATAGCCTTGGTGAAGTCACCGCTGAAGCCTGCGTACAGACGGGTACCACCACCACCTGGTCGGCCTCCCCATCCATAGTTGAACTGGCTTCCGTCGTCGTTGAAACCATAGAGGTGATAACCTGCTTCATTGAAAGTCACCCAACCTACAGGAATGCAATCTGTGGGCTCGTCTGCAAAGTTGGAGTCATAAACCACCTCGGAAAGAGATGTGTCTGTGTCTTTACCTATCTGGAGGGTAATCTTCTGGTCGCTGATGGCCGACTCACCGAAGGTGCTGGCGATGCCAGAAACAATGATGTCGTATTCACCATCGGCAAGTGTTACAGGAACAATCAGTGTCTTGCCGTCTTCAGAAACGCTGATACCAGTGGTCAAGTCTGTGGTATTGCCCTTGAAGCTCAACACTACAGAAGTGGAACTGATGTCAATGGGCTTGTTGTAGGTGAAAGTCACCTGCTTAAGGGTGGCACCGTCAAGTTCGAACGACTCGTTCTCAGGATTAGTGCTGACAAGTTCAGGAGCTGTCCATGCCTCGGCGATTTCCTCGATTCTGCCGTTGAATTCGGCTGTTTCATTCGAGAAGGCCAGCAATACCATCTCGCTTTCCACGTCTGTGGAAGGACGACGGTCTGTGTTGTACTGGAGAGGGCAGTCGGCGGATGGAGTGAATGTTACCTTCACGTCATCGTCTGGCTTCATCTCAAACGAGTCATCCTCAAAGAAGATGTAGAGATAACCATCGGCCTTGCCTTCAACATAGTCGGCTTTAACCTCTGTGCCGTTCACTGTCACCTTCATGCAAGAGGGGTCAAGGGCTACAATGCCGTTGTCTGCTGCCTTGGCCAACTCGTCGATGTTGGTAGGATAACCGAAGTCCACGCGGATAGCATATTCGTTGAAGTCGATGCCGGCGATTGTGGCCTTTTCCAACACGATGTCGTCAAGATAGTAGAGACCAGGGTTGTAGAGGTTGATGGTGATGAAATACTGGTCGGCGAAAGCGGTCATGCCGTCGCTGTAGAAGATGGTGTCACCGTCCTCTGTGATTTCCTTGATGTTCTTGTTGTAGTTCGAGAACACTGCGTCCTGAGTGGCCTTGTCGGTGAAGAAAGTCACGTTGCGGATGTGGCGCCAGTCACCTGTCATGCCACTGGTGTAGTTGTAGTAGTACTCAGTACCGGAAGGAGAGACGATAGGAGCCTCAACCTGCTCGAAACCGATGGACAGGGTGTTCTTGATGGATGTGAAGCCTGACTCGTTTTCATCAGTGAGGTAGTCGGGTTCGGCTTTCACCCAATAAGAGATACGGTAGCTGGTAGCTGGCTCAAGGGAGATGTTGCGGATTTTGAAACCACGGTCCCATGGGTTGCCACGATAGCTGCTTGTGTTGTTCACCTCCAAAGCGGCGTCGCCGGAGTGTGCGTCTGGGCAGGCCTCGTCCCAAACGTCGCCTGCCTGAAGGTTGATGTGGTCGGCAAAGAAGCCAGCGAACTGGGTGGAATCCTTGGTGGTATAGACGCCCTTGGACTCGTTTGCTTCAAAGCCAATCTTCAGCACCTGCTGTGCACTGGCGGTGCCTGCGAGCATCATCAGTGCTGTTGCCAAAAGTAAAGATTTTCTTTTCATAAGCATTGTTTTTAGTGAATATGTTGATGATTTGTTTTTGTCGTTTTGTCTCGTGCAACACCTTAATTTTTAATATTATTGGCGTGGACAAGGCATAATTCAACGGGTGCAAAGTTACAACAGGAATTTCATGCATGTATCATTCTTTGTAACATGATTTTCTTTGTTTGAAACATATTCAAATTGGATGCACAGTATCAGCTTTTAATCGCTCCAGTATCGTCCGGCACGTAAGTGCTTAACTCCCCCTTTAACTCCCCTTTAACTCCCTTTTTAACTCCCCTTTAACTCCCTTTTTAACTCCCCTTTAATAATATCATTCGCAAATTCGGGATAAATAAATATACCTTAATACTTTTTTTCGTTTTTTTATCACATCTTGTTTGGATACATGGAAAAATATCGCTTATTTTGTCGGCGAATGCAGGGCTGGCAGTTTGATTCCTTGCATATTGTGTGTGTTATCTTAATGTTGAAACATGTTGGCTGGCAACGGCTGGCACTAAAACCTTAGATAAATGATGAGAAGGACAATCAACCTGAGAATTTTATTCTTAATAACTATGGCATTTTCTATGATGAATGTTTTTGGACAGAAAAGTTACGATAGTCTTTGGGGCGAGGTGTCTCATGCACGACAGGAAAGACTGCCCAAGACTGCGCTCGCACGAGTGGATGAAATCATCAACAAGGCCGAAAAGGAAGACAATTTCTGCCAGTTGGTGCAGGCGCAGTTCGTACGCCTCTCACTCAACGAGGAACTTGACCCCGACAGCCTGAAGGGCGACATCGCCAAGATGGAGGAAAGACTCTCCAAAACCTCCGACCCCGTGCAGAAAGCCATGCTCTCTGTGCTGCTCGCATCCACTTACGAAGGTTACGGTTCTTATTTCAATGTCCGTGACGAAGACACACAGATAGGTGGCGAGAATCGTCGGAAGGAACTGCTTGGCCAAGCCCTTAACGACATGGACGCCCTTGCAAAAGCCAAGACAGATGACTATAAACCCCTTACTGCACTCTATGACGACAGTAAGTATTTCTTCGGCAACGACGTGCTTTCCATGATTACATCCATCGTACTCTCTTCCCGTCTCCTGGATGCTGAGGAGCGAATGGAGACCCTCAACAAGGTCAAAGACTACTACTCGCAGCAAGGACGAACTCGCGAGGCATCATTGGTGGAACTGAAAAGCATCGCTGTAGAATGTGCCGATATGCCCTTGAACCTGGCAAGGAAAGAGGGAAGCAAGTACCATGCCCGATATGTGGAACTGGGGGAGAGGCTGAAGCTGATGCGTGCCAACACCACAGACAAAGAACTTCTGGCTGATATCGACATTGTCTATCACGAGTATTACATTCATGATAAAAACGAGGAACTCGACTTCCTCAACAAGGCCATCGCCGAAACCAAAGGCACCAAACGACAGTTATACCTCAAGCATCTGCTTGAAATCTTAATGACGCCCTATGTACGTGCTAATATGGAGTATTACCAGGCACCATCCGAGCGTATACCCATCACTATCAAGTACACCAATGTGGACCACCTCAATCTCGAAATTAAGGATGCCAAGGGAAAGACGGTCGTGGAGAGACGGCTCAATTACACCAAGAGCGTCTTGGAACAGAGCGACACCATATATGTGGCACTCGGGGTGGGGGATTATTCCGTTTCCCTGACAGGTGGTTTCGAAGACTATTCCATCGCCCATGAATTGCATATTGGCACCATCTCTTTGGCCGTGGTGGGCGACCCACAGGACGAGAAGATGATTGTGCATGTGGTGGACAACACGACAGGCGCTCCTGTGCCGCAGTGCAAGGTGGTGAGAATTCTACGGGAGAACCGTTGGGGCAGAAAAGGCGATAAGACGAAGACGGAGACGGCCGTAACCAACGCCAACGGCATAGCCTATTTCAAGCACCCCGACAACAAAGACTTCTCCTACCATACTTTCCAGGCTTTCCGAACGCCGGAAGACAAGTCGCTGGAGGTGGAAGATTGGTTGGGCGTGAATAAAAACGAACCTGACGCAAACTTCAGGACTGTTTATAAGATTTTCACCGACCGCTCCATCTACCGTCCAGGTCAGACCGTCCATGCGACAGTGATGGTTTATACCAAGAATGGCGACAAGGTGAAAGTGGCTGAGAACAGAAAAGGTGTGTTCACACTCAAGGATGTGAACAGAAGAGTGGTCGATACCGTGAGCGTCTGCACAGATGCCTACGGCATGGCCTCGGCTGATTTCACCATACCGTCCGAGACCGCAGTGCTTGGCAATTACAGGGTGGAGTTCCGCGACGCAATGGCCACCATCAAGGTGGAGGAGTACAAGCGACCCACTTTCCAGGCCGAGATGAAACCCTATGAGGGTGCTTATCAGTTTGGCGACACCATTGAGGCGGTGGGTGTGGCCACATTGTTCTCCGGTGTGCCTGTACAAAACGGATTGGTGAAATACACCATCGAGACTTGCAAGACCGACTTCTGGTCGTACTGGAACAGGAACTGGAGTGAACAGGAGGATGGCGAGGTGGAAACAAAAGAAGACGGTACTTTCATCATACCCGTGTTCTTTGACCCTGAAATGGCGGATGAAGACGAGGATGAGGATGATGACGACGACAATGGTTATTATTGGTATAAGCCCGTCAAATGCGTGATGTTTCGTGTCACCGCCAAAGTGACCAACCTTGCCGGTGAGACCCAG
>CACYEC010000030.1 GCA_902773225.1 uncultured Bacteroidales bacterium | reverse complement strand
TCTGAGGCGCTATCGTTTCTTCGACATTGGCCGCGACCACTACTACTACGACGACTATGAGAACGAACGCAGTATAACCGATATAGCCGAGCGCTCATACGTTCCAGCGCTCAACGCTCTGATTCAGATGGCAAACGAGAACCCTGGATACTTCAAAGTGGCTGTGTCGCTCTCGGGAGTGGGGTTGGAGCAACTTGAAATTCACGCACCGCATGTGCTTGAGTTGCTCGGACAACTCAACGACACGGGATGCCTCGAGTTCCTCTGCGAGCCTTACTCTCACGGACTCGCCGCCCTGGGCAATGAGGAGAGTTTCCGCGACGAGTGCAACCGCTTGAAGAACAAAATCGCTGAGATGTACGGACAGACTCCAAAGGTGTTCCGAAACAGTTCGCTCATCTATAGCGACGACATAGGTGCATTGATAGCCGATATGGGATTCGATGGCGTACTCACTGAAGGTGCCAAGCAGGTGCTCGGATGGAAGAGCCCACACTTCGTTTATGAAAACCCGATTGACCCACGTCTGAAAGTGCTGTTGCGCGACTACAAACTCAGCGACGACATCAGCCTCCGGTTCAGCAATACCGAATGGAGCGAGTATCCACTCTTTGCTGACAAATACATGGACTGGATTGCATCTCTGCCACAGGAGGAGGAAGTAATCAACATCTTCATGGAACTCTCAGCACTCGGTATTTTCCAACCACTGAGTTCCAACATCCTTGAGTTCCTCAAGGCTCTGCCAAAGGTGGCGAGGGACCGCGGTATCTCATTCTCCACACCATCCGAGGTCATCAAGAACTACCCCTCTGTGGGTGCCATCGATGTGCCTTACAACGTTTCGTGGGTGGACGAGGAGCGCGACACCAGCTGCTGGCTCGGAAACGACATGCAGCGTGAGGCATTCAACAAACTCTACAGCATCGCTGACCGTGTACGCATCTGCACCGACCGCCGTATCAAGCAGGACTGGGACTATCTCCAGGCTAGCAACAACTTCCGCTTCATGACCACTAAGCACAATAGCGTAGGCATGAACCGTGGTATCTACGACAGTCCGTTCGATGCCTTCACAAACTATATGAACATTCTTGGCGACTTCATTAGCCGCGTCAACAACCTCTATCCCACTGACATGGACAACGAGGAACTCAACTCGCTACTCACTACCATCCAGAACCAGGATGAGGAGATTGCCGCTAAGAACCGCGAAATCGAGAAACTCCAAAAGCAACTCGAGAAGTACAACCCAAGCAAGAGTCCTGAGTTGAAAGCCGACAAGGAGAAGAAGGCTACAGTGAAGACTGAACCTGAGAAGAAGGCTCCTGCCAAGAAGACCGCTAAGAAGGATACGGAGAAGAAGGCTCCTGCCAAGAAGACCGCTAAGAAAGATGAAACTGAGGCAAAACCAAAGGCTAAGAGAACAAAGAAAACTGAATAGTAGTCATCAATTAACGGTAATTCTATAAACTGACTAAAAGAAGGGACGGACTCGCATCTGCAGTCCGTCCCTTTGATTGTTATTGTTTCCTGCCTTCACCTTATATCATTCTAAAATTCTAAAATTCGTGAAATCAGGACGATTACGTTATTTCTCCAAGGATTCGTATAGGGCGTTGATGGCGGTCTCGGCATTTCCTGTCTGCTCGTAAAGCGAGACGAACTTGCTGCCGATGATGGCACCCGAAGCATTGTTCCACGCTGAATGCAAGGTCTGCCGATTGGAGATGCCAAAACCTATCATACGGGGATTGCGGAGGTTCATGCTGTTGATACGCGAGAAATAACGTTGTTTGGCTTCGTCAAATTCCTTCTGTGCTCCTGTCGTGGCGGCAGACGAAACCATGTAAATGAAGCCGTCTGTATGCTCGTCGATGAAACGGATGCGTTCCTCGCTGGTCTCTGGAGTAATGAGCATGATGATACGCAAGCCATAACGGTCGGCAACGGGTTTGAATTCCTCTTGATAGTCCTTGAATGGCAGGTCGGGAATAATCATACCATCCACTCCCACTTCAACACAACGTTGGCAGAATCGCTCAAAACCGAAATGGATGATGGGGTTCAAGTAGCCCATGAGAAGTAATGGTATGTGCACTGAATCACGTATTCCTCCTAATTGGTCAAACAATGTGTTCAATGTCATGCCATTACGGAGGGCCTTCGTGGCGGCGTCCTGAATCACGGGACCGTCGGCCATGGGGTCGCTGAACGGAATACCTATCTCTATCATATCAATGCCCTTGCGTTCCAGTGTGCTGATTGTCTCGGAGGTGGCATCAAGCGAAGGATGACCGGCGCAGAAATAGATGGAAAGAATATTACTCTTCTTCTCTGCAAATAGTTTGTTGATTCTATTCATTTTTTAGTTTGATTTTTATTGGCTAAAGAAAACTATAGAAACTATAAAAACTATAGTAACTATGGAAACTATAGATGCTATGTTTTATTGGATTCTTTTGATGAATGTATTGAGTTTCTCTATATCCTTGACTGCAGGCGCAGATTCAAATCTGCTGTTGAGGTCAATGCCCATGAATGCAGGATGATGGAAAGACCGTATTTTATCGGCATCATCAGGACCAATGCCGCCACTCAATAAAAAGGGTAGAGGGAAAGTGTAGGCCGAGAGAACATTCCAGTCGTATTTGCTGCCGCTGCCACCATACGAAGAGCACTTGGTGTCGAATACGAAACCATCGACGCATTGCACGTATTTCCCGCATTCTTGCAAGTCTGCGATGCTGTCTATACTGATGGCTTTCCATATTCTTATCCTTTCGCAGAATAGACCGTCAGCACTCATTCGCAATTCTTGGCATCGCTGAGGCGACTCATGACCATGCAACTGGACAATGTGAAGCCCGTAACTCGAGATACGGTCGATGATGTCGGCTGGAGAGGCATCGACAAACACACCCACACGCTCTGCTCGTTCAGGCATGAATGCTGGTATCTCACTGATATAGCGGGAGGAACGAGGATAGAAGATGAAGCCCATGTAATCTACTCCAAGAGCATCCACCGCGCGTATGTTGTCGGCTTCGCGCATGCCACAAACCTTAATTTTCATCCGTTAACGACCGCATCCACAAATATTCCAAGTGTTGACCCTGGATCTTCCGTTTTCATGAATCTCTCACCAATCAGAAAACCACTGAAACCTGCTTGACGCAGTTGGCGGATGGTCTGAGGAGCGGAGATTCCACTTTCCGACACCAAAACGTAGTCACTGGGCAATTGTGCTGCAAGCCGGAAGGAATTATCCACATCCGTTTGGAAAGTACCGAGATGACGGTTGTTCACACCCACCATGTCGATATGGTCACCAACATAGTCCAATTCGCTTTCGGAATGGATTTCAAGCAAAGTCTCTAACTGAAGGTCGTGAGCGGATGCCGCCAATGAACGGCATTCTTCCTTGGTCAGGTCTGCGGCAATGAGCAGTACTGCGTCTGCCCCAATAATCTTGGCTTGGAGTAGTTGGTACTCGTCGATGATGAAGTCTTTGCGCAGGATGGGGATATGAACCATTGGACGTGCTTCGACGATGTCATGGATAGTGCCACCGAAATACGTGAAATCGGTCAGAATGGATATGGCAGATGCGCCATGCTTCTCGTAAGAGAGGGCGATGCGGTCTGGCTTCCCGTTCTCCTTAATCCAGCCTTTGGAGGGGGAATGTCGCTTGAACTCAGCGATGATACCACTGGCACTCTTGGAAATGGACTCCGCCATAGAACGCTGTTTCACAGGGGAGGCGTCCATCACCTTGCCTGCTTGGCTGAGCAGCATGCTGTAGGGCATCACGCTTTTCTGCTCCGCTAACTCCATGCGTTTGTGGGCTACGATTTCTTCAAGTATATCTTTCATCTTTGTCGTCTTTTTTTATGATTGGGCTTTCCTGGATTATCCTGGAATCTCTTTTTTCCCTAAGTCTCTCTTACGAATTGAGTTCCACGAATTTCTTCATGCACTCGTATGCCTTGCCGCTCTCAATCGACTCTTTGGCCTTCATCATACATTCGAAAACCGAAAGGTCTGGCTCGAACAAGTGAATGGCATATCCGGCATTGGTCATCACCACATCCTTCTGACTGGCTGTGGCTTTGTTTTGCAGCACATTGAGGAAAATCTGCTTGGCGTCGCCTTTAGTCTCACCACCAAAAAGTTCGTCAGGTCTGGATGTGCCCATACCGAGGTCTGAAGGGCTTAGCACCTCCTCATTGTCGTTAGTGTTCACCTTGAAACCACTCGTCAGGGATATCTCGTCATAACCGTCATAACTGTTGACAATCCCGAACTTCACTCCTATCTTATGGTTCACATTGGAGTAAAGACGCATCTGTGTGAGGTTGGCCACGCCGAGCAACTGGTATTTAGGACGGCAGGGGTTGACCAACGGACCTAAGAGGTTGAAGATGGTGGGAATCTGAAGGGCTTTGCGGGTAGGCGCAACGAATTTCATGCCGTAGGCGAAGAGGGGAGCATGCATGTAAGTGATGTTACTTCCTTCCAGCGAACGCAACAACTTGTCGTTGTCGTTGGTGAACTTCACACCCAAACCTTCTATCACGTTGCTGGCACCGCTGATGGATGTCGCGCCATAGTTGCCGTGTTTGCTCACCTTGTAGCCTGCGCCTGCTACCACAAAACAAGCGCAGGTGGAAATGTTGAAGGTGTTCTTGCCGTCGCCGCCCGTACCAACAATGTCGATGGTGTCGTAGGGGGAGAGGTCAACTGGGCGACCTGTCTCAAGGAGTGCGTCGCGGAAACCGAGAATCTCGTTCACCACGATTCCCTTCACTTGCAAACCCATCAGAAGGGCTGCGATTTGTTCGTTGCTGTATTGTTCTTTCGTGATGTTGATCATCACTTCCCTTGCTTCTTCACGGGTAAGGTCACTGTGGTTGACCAGTTTTTTTAGTATCTGTTTCATAGTGAATATATATCAAATTTGTTTTATTTTGTGTCTGTGTTACAATGTGTTATATTGTTTTGTTAAAGTGATGCTTTAATACTACTAAGGTCTTTGATGTCCTTAAGGTCCTTAGGGACTTGATGGTCTCTAATGCCCTGACGCCTAATGTCTAATCCAGTTATTGATGATGGTTTTCCCCTCTGGGGTCAGCACACTTTCTGGATGGAATTGGATGCCGCGGATGTCGAGCGATTTGTGGCGCATGGCCATAATCTGACCTTCTGCGCTGGTGGCTGTCACTTCAAGGCAGTCGGGTAAACCTTGGGTGTCGACTACCCATGAATGGTATCTTCCCACCTCTATGCTGTTTCCCAGACCTTCGAAGATATAGTCGTTGCCTTTCAAGTCCACTTGTGAGGACACACCATGAAACACCTTGTCGAGGTTGGTTAACTTGCCACCGAAATGCTGGCCGATGGCCTGATGGCCGAGGCAGATGCCCAGTATGGGCTTCTTGCCTGCATATTCCTTGATGACATCGAGCAGCAGACCTGATTCCTCCGGAATGCCAGGACCTGGAGACAACAGGATCTTATCGTAGCCGTTGAGTTGAGGCAGTTCGAATTTGTCGTTTCTCACCACATCGGTTTCCACACCAAGACCCTTGAGCAGGTGGTAGAGGTTGTAAGTGAACGAATCGTAATTGTCTATAATGATGGTTCTCATAATCTTGATTTTTCTGATATTGCTTGCTAACAACTAAAAGCGCTTCGCTCTTGGGAGTTAGGTGCTATGCACAGGACAATGGAACTTAAATGTTTCTTAACTCTTAATTCTTAACTCTTAATTAATTCTATCGTCCAGCACGAAAGTGCTTAACTCCCTATTAAACTCCCTATTAAACTCCATTTTATAACTTCCGAAACTAAAGGATTTAAATCTTCTCAGCGATGGTGATGGCTTTGCGGAGTGCGCCCAGTTTGTTGTTCACCTCTTGCAGTTCATATTCCACATTGCTCTTGGCCACGATGCCGCCTCCGGCCTGGAACCACAACTCGCCATTGCGGCTGACAAAGGTGCGGATGGTAATGGCTTGGTTCAGACTGCCGTTAAGACCAATGAAACCGATACAGCCTCCATAGGCTCCACGGTTGTGTGGCTCGTACTCGCTGATGAGTTGCATGGCGCGTACTTTGGGTGCTCCTGAAAGGGTTCCTGCAGGGAAGGTGTCGATAAACGATTTGATGGGGTCGGCATCATCATTCAACTCACCGCTGACACGGCTCACGAGATGGATCACATGGCTGTAATATTGCATGTCCTTGTAGAACTCCACATGAACGTTGTGGCAGTTGCGAGAGAGGTCGTTGCGAGCAAGGTCAACGAGCATCACATGCTCTTCATTCTCCTTGGGGTCGTTCCTCAGATGGAGTGCATTCTTCCTGTCTTGCTCTGGGTCGCCTGTCCGTTTGGTCGTTCCTGCTATCGGGTCAATATATGCGGTTTTGCCCTCGATGCGGCAGTGTGTCTCTGGACTGGAACCGAAAATGCGGAAACCACCGAAATCGAAATAGAAAAGGTAGGGGGAGGGGTTGATGCTGCGAAGGGCACGGTAGAGGTTGAAGTCGTCGCCTTCGTATTTCTGGATAAAACGACGGGAAAGCACCACTTGGAACACATCACCACGTTTGCAATGGGCTATACCGCGACGGATGTTCTCACGGTGTTCGTCGTCTGTCAGTGTGCTGAAGGTCTCGCCTACAGCCTGGAAGTCAAAAGGTCTCACCTCGCGGTTGGTCAGGTCGCTTTCCAACTGGTCAAGGTCGTCTTCCTCGCCTTCGCCCATCAACTCTATGATGGTAAGTGTGTTGGAGAAATGGTCGAATACCACTACATCCTTATAGAGGATATAGAGCATGTCGGGAGCATCGTTCTTCTGCTGGGTCTCGTCCTTGATGTTGATTTGCTCGAAGTAGCGCACTGCGTTGAACGAGGTGTAACCATAGAGACCGCAGTAGTTCGATTTCTCACCCGTGATGGAGAAATTGCCCAAGAATAGGTTGATGGCATCTGCAGTGGTGAATTGGTCGCTGAGTTCTTGCTTGGTCACATGGCCATCGGGATAACTGCTGATAGCCACTCCATGCGATATGGCTACACTGGCGATGGGATGCAGAGCGATGAACGAACGGCTGTTCTCGCCACTGTGGTAGTCCGAACTCTCCATCAAAGCGCTTTGGGGATAATCGTCGCGCACTTTCATATAGGCGCTGACTGGGGTGATCAAGTCACCAAGAATGGTTTTGTAGGCGGTGTGGTAGTTAAACATAAATGTGTCCTCCTTATTGTTTTTTGTTTATTGTTTTTTACTCTTAACTAAAGAATCTTTCTTAATTCTTAATTCTTAATTCTTAACTAAAGAATCTTTCTTAATTCTTAATTCTTAACTAAAGAATCTTTCTTAATTCTTAATTCT
>CACYEC010000029.1 GCA_902773225.1 uncultured Bacteroidales bacterium | reverse complement strand
GTTGGGGTTGTAAGTACCAATCTTCTCAATAAAGCGACCATCACGTGGTGCCTTGTCGTGTGCGACTACGATAGCATAGAAGGCATATCCCTTGCGACCGTGACGCTGCAATCTAATTTTAGTTGCCATTAGTTGTTGTTTGTAAATTAAATGAGTAATGATTTGAATGCGTCGCTAACACGTAACGACGTTGCAAAGTTACAACTTTTCGCTGAAAAAACAAAAAAAATCCCCTCAACTTGTTTTTTTAGAAACAATCCTTTCGTAGTATGGATAAATATTGTTAATTTTGTAGAGTTTTTGTAATGTGCACTTTGCAAAATGGAAGATTTGATAAGCCATCGAGGCATTGTTGATGATATTGCGAATGATTTTGTACGCGTGAGAATCGTGCAGCATAGTGCATGCAGTGAATGCAAGGTGAAATCATTGTGTTCTTCTTCTGAGAGCAAGGAGAAGATAGTAGATGTCCACATATCCGATACATCCAGATACAGTATTGGGGAAGAGGTTATGGTGTTTGCTTATGTGAGCGTTGGATGCTGGGCAACGGTATTGGCTTTTGTTATGCCTTTGATCATATTGGTGGGATGGATATTGCTGTCCCTGAAAATCCTTGACCAGACAGAGGTCAGTGCTATCTTGATAGGCCTTCTGTTGATTAGCAGTTATTATCTTGCCTTGCATATCTTCAGAGGTCATTTCGAAAGACATTTCGAGTTCAAGATTTCAAAACCAGAGGATATCCCGAAAAATCTCTTGGATGAATTTGAGACCTATAGATGAATTGAGAGATTGGTCACTTTTGTGATGTTAAAACGAACTTGTAAGTAAAGACTATAAAAAGACTAACTATATCAAACAAATTAATAATCCAGATTTATGAACGTAATTCTTACAGCTGTGATTGTATTGGGTGCGGTAGGTCTGATAGCAGCCGTTGTGCTGTTCTTCGTATCCAAGAAGTTTGCAGTCAAAGAGGATCCTCGCATTGCGCTTGTCAACGAAGTGTTGCCGGGAGCCAATTGTGGTGGTTGCGGTTTCCCTGGCTGTGGCGGTATGGCCTCCGCCTGTGTGAAGGCCGCCGACTCAGGTTCACTTGAGGGGCTCAACTGTCCTGTTGGTGGTTCGGCAGTGATGAGCCAGGTAGCGTCCATCCTCGGCATGGAAGCTGCTGTCTCCGACCCGAAGGTGGCAGTGGTCCGTTGCAACGGGTCTTGCGAGAACCGCCCCCGTATTGCAGAGTATGACGGTCTGAAGACTTGCCGTGTGGTTCACTCCTGTGGCGCCGGCGAGACAGGCTGTGGTAATGGTTGTCTTGGATGTGGCGACTGTGTAGCCGCCTGTAAGTTCGACGCCATCCACATCAACCCCTCGACAGGTATTCCCGAGGTTGACGAGGAGAAGTGCGTGGCTTGCGGTGCGTGTGTGAAAGCCTGTCCTCGCAACATCATCGAACTTCGCCTCAAGGGCAAGAACAACCGCCGCGTGTGGGTAGGCTGTGTGAACCAGGACAAGGGTCCCGCAGCCATGAAAGCCTGCAAGGTATCTTGTATTGCCTGTGGCAAGTGTGTGAAGGAGTGCAAGTTCGACGCCATCGCCATTCAGGGCAATGTGTCGTACATCGACGACGAGAAGTGCAAGGCTTGCCGTGCCTGTATGAAAGTGTGTCCACGAGAGTGCATCTATGATGCCAACTTCCCCAAGAGCATCAAGGAAGTGATGAAGGCAGAAGCAGAGCGTAAGGCCGCAGCCGAGGCAAAAGCCAAAGCAGAAGCAGAGAAGTCTGCTGCGCAAAACGTAACAGAAACCAAACCTAAAGAAAAGGAGGAATAAGCAGTATGAGAACATTCAGAATCGGTGGTGTCCACCCTGAAGAGAACAAATTGTCGCATGAAGTGGCTACAGTTCCCGCCGAACTCCCCAAGCAGGCTGTATTCCCTCTGTCCCAGCACATAGGTGCTCCAGCCAAGCCGGTTGTTGAACGTGGTCAGGAAGTGAAGGTAGGCACGTTGCTTGCCGAGGCAGGTGGCTTTGTCTCAGCCCCAATCTATTCTTCCGTATCAGGCAAAGTGGCTAAGATAGACACAGTGGTTGATGCCACAGGCTATCGTAAACCAGCCATATATATTAATGTTGTGGGAGATGAATGGGAAGAAAGCATCGACCGCAGTGACAAACTGGAAACCCTTGCCGCCCATCCCGAACTCACTCCAGAGGAAATTATCAACCGAGTGAAGGTGGCAGGTGTCACAGGTATGGGTGGCGCAGGCTTTCCCACATTCATCAAGCTCACCCCTCCGCCCACAGCCAAGGCCACATGTGTGATTATCAACGCTGTTGAGTGCGAGCCCTATATCACGAGCGACTACCGTCTGATGATGGAGAAGAGCGACGAGATTATCGTTGGTATAGACTTGTTGATGAAGGCTGTGAAGGTAGACAAAGGTTATATCGGCATTGAGTGCAACAAACCCAAGGCAATCGACCTGTTCAAGCAGAAACTCGCAAGTCGTCCCGAAATCGAGGTAGTACCTCTTCAGCAACGCTACCCTCAGGGCGGTGAGAAGCAGTTGGTTGACGCTGTGATTCGCCGTCAGGTTCCAGCCCCCCCAGCCATTCCTGTGAACGTGGGTGCTGTAGTACAGAACGTTGGTACCGCTTTCGCTGTTTACGAAGCCGTAATGAAGCACAAGCCATTGTTTGAGCGCTACGTCACAGTGACAGGCAAAAAGATTGCCCATCCCGGCAACTTCCTTGTTCGCATGGGCACACCTATGATTCAGTTGATTGATGCTTGTGGCGGAATGCCAGAAGGAGACAACAAACTGCTTGCTGGCGGTCCGATGATGGGCAAGGCCCTGACCTCAGTCGAGGTACCAGTATGCAAGGGCACCAACTCGGTGACAGTGCTTAGTGGTGACGATGCCAAGCGCAAGGCCCCCCAGCCCTGCATCCGCTGCGCCAAGTGCGTGAGTGCCTGTCCTATGGGTCTTGAGCCCTATCTGCTGGCCAAGCTGTCGGACAAGGAAGAATGGGGCCGTCTGGAGAAAGAGATGATTACTTCCTGCATTGAATGTGGTTCCTGTCAGTTCACCTGCCCCGCCCATCGTCCTCTGCTCGACAACATACGAATTGGAAAGACCACCGTTATGGGCATCATCAGATCCCGTAGTGCTAAAAAATAAGAGACATCATGGCAAACAAACTAATAGTATCATTATCCCCGCATGCGCATGGCACCGACAGCGTAGAGAAGAACATGTACGGAGTGATTATCGCTCTGTTACCCGCTCTTATTGTGTCGTTCATCTATTTCGGCTTAGGTTCCGCCATCGTGTGCTGCACAAGCGTATTGGCTTGTGTGTTCTTTGAGTGGGCGATTACGAAGTTCATCCTCAAACGCGAGCGCAACACCATCTGCGACGGCTCCGCCATCCTCACCGGTCTGCTTTTAGGCTTCAACCTGTCCTCCAACCTTCCGATATGGATTATCCTCATCGGAGCTTTGGTAGCCATCGGCATCGGCAAGATGACATTCGGTGGTTTGGGTTGCAACCCCTTCAACCCCGCATTAGTAGGACGTGCCTTCCTTTTGGTGTCGTTCCCCGTGCAGATGACGACATGGCCAGTACCAGGCCAGATAGGCATTAACGGTTACATTGACGCCGAAACAGGAGCCACCCCCCTGGCCATCATGAAGGAAGCCATCAAGAGTGGCGATGCCAGCGTCCTCAGCAAACTGCCCGACTCATTGAGCCTCGCTCTCGGCAATTCCGGCAACTTTGGTGCCGGCAGTTTGGGCGAAGTATGCGCCCTTGCCCTCATCATCGGCGGTATCTACATGATTGTCCGCAAGATTATTACTTGGCACATTCCAGTGAGCATTCTTCTCACCGTGTTTGTGTTCAGTGGTCTGATGCACCTTGCCAACCCCATCTATGCCAGTCCAGTTGATGTGTTGCTCAGTGGTGGTCTGATGCTCGGTGCCATCTTCATGGCAACCGATTACGTAACCTCGCCTATGACCAAGAAAGGACAACTTATCTACGGTGTGTCGATAGGTGTGCTCACAGTGGCCATCCGTTATTTCGGCGCTTATCCAGAGGGTATGTCGTTCGCCATCCTCATCATGAACGCGTTCACGCCGTTAATCAACAATTATTGCAAACCTAAACGATATGGGGAGGTAGTGAAATGAAGAAACTGGAATCATCTTTACTGAATATGATTGTGGTCCTCACACTTGTGTCAGTGATCACAGGCGGACTACTCGCTGCAGTCAACTCAGTGACAGAGGGTCCGATACAGGAACAGAAGGACAAGGCACTTGCCGACGGCATCAAGGCCGTGATGGGCGCTGAAGACATCAAGGTGACCGCCGACGACAAGGTAAACTCCTCCGTCGATGGCAAGGACCGCGAATACATCATCCACCGTGTTGCCAATGCCAGTGGTGAACCTATTGGTGTGGCTGTTGAGAGTGCCTCTCAGGGTTTCTCTGGTGACGTGAAGATTCTCGTCGGCCTCGACAAGGAAGGCACCATCAAGGGTTACACTATCCTTGAACATGCAGAGACCCCGGGTCTTGGTGCCCGTGCAGTTGACTGGTTCCAAAAGGATCAGAAAGGCGACATCATCGGCCAGCAGCCTTCTAAAGGAAAACTTACAGTGAGCAAAGACGGCGGACAAATCGACGCCATCACAGCGGCCACCATTACCTCACGTGCATTCCTCAAGGCAGTGAACAACGCCTACGAGGTTTATGCCAGCGAGGGAGCCGACGCTCAATCAGGTGCAACTAAAAAGAATTAGGGCTATATGAAGAATTATCTCAATATCATCAAAAACGGCATTACCACAGAGAACCCCACCTTTGTACTTCTCTTGGGTATGTGTCCCACGCTGGCCACGACATCGAGCGCCATCAACGGTATGTCGATGGGTTTGGCCACCACTTTCGTGCTACTGTGCAGCAACTTCGTGATATCCTGCATCAAGAGCATCACCCCCGACAAGGTTCGAATACCAGTGTTTGTAGCAGTCATCGCTTCGTTTGTGACAATCCTTCAGATGCTCATCAAAGCCTATCTTCCAGCGATTGACGCCTCACTCGGTATCTTCATCCCGTTGATTGTTGTGAACTGTATTATCCTTGGTCGCGCAGAAGCCTTCGCCTGCAAGAACGACCCACTGTCGAGCATCTTCGACGGTCTGGGTATGGGTATAGGTTTCACCATAGCCCTTACCTTGCTTGGTGCAGTTCGCGAGTTACTTGGAACAGGTAAGATATTCGACTTCACCCTCTATTCCGACAACTTCGGAATGCTGCTCTTCGTTCTTGCTCCAGGTGCCTTCATCACACTGGGCTACCTGATTGCTATAGTCAATAAACTCAAAAAATAACAGGACATTATGGCATACATACTAATATTCATCACAGCCATCTTTGTGAACAACATCGTGCTGTCGCAGTTCTTGGGTATATGCCCGTTCCTGGGTGTATCCAAGAAGGTTGACACAGCATTAGGAATGAGTGCCGCCGTTGCATTTGTGCTGACACTCGCCACCGTAGTGACCTATCTGATTCAGAAGTACGTTCTCGACCCCAATGGATTAGGTTACCTGCAGACCTTGGCATTCATACTCATCATTGCCTCCTTGGTGCAGATGGTGGAGATTATTCTGAAGAAGGTGTCTCCCCCACTCTATCAGGCTCTTGGAATCTTCCTTCCTCTTATCACCACAAACTGTGCCGTGCTTGGTGTGGCCATCTTGGTGATTCAAAACGACATGACCTTGCTTGAATCTGTGGTTTACGCCTTCAGTACCGCTCTTGGTTTCGGTCTGGCACTGACCGTTTTCGCAGGTATTCGCGAGCAGTTGGAACTGGTGGATGTTCCCAAGGGTATGCAAGGCATGGCTATCGTGCTTGTCACCGCAGGTTTGCTGTCCCTGGCCTTCATGGGTTTCTCGGGAGTAGATGGCGGTCTGAAAATCCTTTTCGGATTGGAATAAGAGAACCATACAGCATTCCTTGTATGCGATAGATTTAGGAAGGGGAAATTCCCCTTCCTTTTTTGTTTTTTGGAGGGATAGTATCTATAGCATCTATAGTATCTATAGCATCTATAGCATAGATAGTATAGATAGCAATTATAGATTATAGTCGGAAAATCTAAAAGGAAGTTAAAATGAAAAAAAGTTTTTTTGTTGACTAAACCATTTTTTGAGTTGCCAATCAAAAGGATAGTTGCAACTAAAAAAAACGAGACATTAACAACAAGTTCAACAATTAAACAAGACAACAGTTATGAAAACTTTCATCCTTTCTATCATATCGGCATTCATCATCAACGCATCAGCCATCGCCGCTAACCCCGCATCAGAAGACAAGGGCTTCAACGAGAAAGAATTCGTTCAGCACCGCACAGAGCAGATGTCCAACCGCTACGGTCTGAGCAAGAAGCAGACCAAGCAAGTGTATGAGATCAACGAGAAACTCGCCCAAGTCATCGCCGACAACACACCAGCGGCCAGCAACTCGACCAACAAGCGTACCATCCGTAACCGCCAGGCCGGGATGCTTCAGAAAGCCAACATCGCCTACGATCTCGCCTTGCAGAAGATTATGAACTTCCAGCAGTATCAGGACTACCTTGCCGACAAGACCGCCAATCAGCCCAAGCACATGGCAATGATGCATTCCCAGCACAAGTCTCCACAAGCTCCCCGCTTCATGGCAAGGCGCCACTAATCAAACAATCGTCGCATAAGCAATCAAAGCAGTCGAGCCAGTCGGACCAGCCGGATAATTCGGTTGGTCCGACTGGTTATAGGGATATTCTATTTATCACGTATTATTATTCTGCTGAGATTAAGAATTTTATGGAATTATCGATAAAATCGCAAGCGTTTTTTAGGAGTTACCTATACGGAGTAAAAGAAGCACTTGTTGTGAATGATTAAAAAAAAGCGAACAAAAAATTGTATATAACAAGGAAAAGATGTAATTTTGCAAAAATTTTCAACAAAGACATTATGCTCCTGCTTTTCGTTCATCATCATCACCATTGCCACTTCTGATACATTCGGGAGCCGCACTACTGATGCTGAGCGTGAAGACCAAGACATACAGTAATGAAGAAGAGCTTGCCGATGAACCTGGCAAGCTCTTTTTTCTTTGCAATGTCGGAGTTAATCAGAGTATTCGAAGTATCTACAATTCCTGTTCAACAGAAAATCAGAGTATTTGAAAAAAACAAAATAAAAAAGACCATTATGCTAAGAATAGCCGTACAGTCGAAAGGACGTTTATTTGAAGACACCATGTCGTTGCTGTCAGAAGCCGACATCAAGGTGAGCAGTGTGAAACGAACCTTGCTTGTTGAGAGCAGTAATTTTCCCGTAGAGATACTCTATCTCCGCGACGATGACATTCCTCAGACCGTTGCTTCTGGAGTGGCCGACCTTGGAATCGTTGGCGAGAACGAGTACATAGAACGAGGGGAGGACGCCGAAGTCATCCGTCGTCTGGGTTTCAGTAAATGCCGTCTCTCACTTGCCATACCCAAGTCAGTGGAATACACAGGTGTGGAATGGTTCGAGGGTAAGACCATTGCCACCTCTTACCCCGTCATTCTCCGCCGTTTCATGGAAAAGTCAGGCGTGAAGATGCATGTTCATGTGATTACGGGCAGTGTTGAAATCGCTCCTGGCATAGGTCTTGCTGACGGCATATTCGACATTGTCAGCAGTGGTTCCACCCTTGTCAGCAACAATCTCCGTGAGGTAGAGGTAGTGATGAATAGCGAGGCATTGCTCATCGCCAACAAGCATTTATCCGAAGAGAAAAAAGCCATTTTGGACGAACTTCTTTTCCGCATCGAGGCCGTAAAGATGGCCGAGGACAAGAAATACGTGCTGATGAACGCCCCCACGGAGCGAGTGAAAGACATCATCAACATCTTGCCCGGCGCCAAGAGTCCGACCGTGATGTCGTTGGCCACAGAAGGCTGGAGCAGCGTCCACACCGTGGTTGACCAGAAGCGTTTCTGGGAAGTGATAGGTCAACTTAAGGCACTTGGTGCAGAAGGCATACTTGTACTTCCTATTGAGAAGATGGTTCTGTAATACCCCATACAAAAACACATCAATATGAATATACTGAAATATCCCTCAAGAGAGGAATGGCAAAAAGTTTGCACCCGTCCCCACATTGACAACTCGTCCTTGCGCCAGTTGGTGATGAATGTCCTCGATGCCATCCGTCAGGAAGGCGACCAAGCCGTGAGGCGTTACGAAAAGGAATTCGACAAAGTGGAATTGTCCGACCTTCAGGTCAGTGATGTAGAGTTGGCAGAGTCAGACCATCTTGTGAGCGAAGAGTTGAAGTCTTCCTTGCGCCTTGCCCACCAGAACATCTCCCGCTTCCATGCATCTCAGGCATACGAGTCCAAACGAGTTGAGACATGCCAAGGAGTGACCTGTTGGCAGAAATCCCTCCCGGTGGAAAAAGTCGGTCTGTATATTCCAGGTGGAACAGCGCCATTGTTTTCTACGGTGTTGATGTTAGCCACACCCGCCCGTATAGCAGGTTGCCGTGAGATTGTGCTTTGCACCCCTCCCAACCGTGAGGGCAAAGTAAATCCCGCCATCCTTCAGGCCGCCAAAATCGCCGGTGTAAGCAAAATCTTCAAGATTGGTGGTGTTCAGGCCATTGGTGCGATGGCATACGGTACGGAGAGTGTACCTAAAGTATATAAGATTTTCGGTCCAGGCAACCAGTTTGTGGTTTGTGCCAAACAGATTGTGAGTGTGTCGGATGTAGCGATTGACATGCCCGCTGGTCCGTCGGAAGTGGAGGTTGTAGCCGATGATAGTTCCAACGCGAGCTTTGTTGCCGCCGATTTGCTGTCTCAGGCTGAGCATGGAGTTGATAGCCAAGTGTTGCTTGTCACCACCAGCGAATCGTTAATAGAGAAAGTGGTTGACGAGATAAGCCTTCAGTTATCCGTCCTCCCCCGCAAGGACATAGCCAGCCGCAGTCTGGACAACAGCCACATAGTCTTGTTGCGCGACATGGATGAAGTGATGGCTCTGACCAATGAATACGCTCCAGAGCACCTTATCTTAGCAACCACAGAAGCCGAATTGCATGCAGAACAGGTTCGTAATGCAGGTTCTGTGTTCATCGGCAACTATTCATGCGAGTCAGCCGGCGACTATGCCTCAGGCACCAACCACACCCTTCCCACGAATGGTTATGCCAAAGCCTACAGTGGTGTCTGCCTCGACAGTTTCATGAAACGCATCACATTCCAGAAGATTACGAGTGAGGGAATCCTTTCGATTGGACCGTCAGTGATGGAAATGGCGCACAATGAGCAACTTGATGCCCACAGAAATGCCATGTCCGTCCGTTACAATGCCGTGAAAGAAAAAAACTGACGTTTTTGATAAAAAATCACGTTTCATATTTTCAGATTCACCACAAAAATTGTATTTTTGCAAATCATAGTAACGTTAAACCCATTAAAAGAATAATTGATTATGAAACATCTGAAATTTCATGCATTGGCATTGGGTGCCTTGATGCTTCTCTCGAGCAGTTGTAGCACAATGAGCAATACCGCAAAAGGTGGTGCAATAGGCGCAGGCGGTGGTGCCGCATTGGGTGCCATTATCGGAGCCATAGCAGGCGATGGCAAAGGCGCCGCCATAGGTGCCGCGATAGGCACAGCCGTAGGTGGTACAGCCGGTGTTCTAATAGGTCAGAAGATGGACAAGGCCGAGAAAGCCGCCGCAGCCATTGAGAACGCTAAGGCTGAGAAGGTGACTGATGTCAACGGCCTCGATGCCGTTAAAGTGACGTTCGACTCAGGTATCCTCTTCGCCAAGAACAAGGCAGACCTGAGCGAGGACGCAAAGATTTCTCTGGCTAAGTTTGCCAAAGTCTTAGGCGACTATGCCGACACCGACGTTATGATTGTTGGCCACACCGACATCACCGGCAACGACAAGATCAACATCCCGCTTTCCGAGCGTCGTGCACAAGCTGTGAACGACTACCTTCACAAATGCGGTGTGAGCGACAAGCAAATCAAGAGCATCGAAGGCAAGGGTTCTTCAGAGCCAGTTGCCACCAACGAAACCGCTGAGGGCCGTAAGCTGAACCGTCGTGTTGAGGTTTACATGTATGCCAGCGAGCAGATGATCAAGGCCGCCAACGAAGGCACCCTTCAATAGTTCTGTAACTGTTTATAGAACGCAGGTATCCTTGTCCGTTCGCCTCAAGTAGGCATATCAAGTCGAAAGGCCTTGAGAAAGATCTGGCATATTATCAAACGAACAATCATGTGGATACTCATTCTGTTTTTCGGGATGAGTATCCTCAGTGTTATTGCTTACAAGTACTTTCCTGTCTATATCACCCCTCTAATGGTCATCCGCTGCTGCGAGCAAATCAAAAACAGCGAGAAACTGAAACTGAAGCACGAATGGAAAGACTTGGACGACATCTCTGAAGACATGGCAGTTGCAGTCTGGGCCAGCGAGGACCAACGTTTCATCTACCACAATGGCATTGATCGAGAAGCCATTGAGAAAGCCTTAGAAGAACGTAGGACCAAAGGCAGGATCAGGGGTGCAAGCACCATCTCCCAACAGACAGCAAAGAACGTGTTCCTTTGGCCAGAATCGAGTTGGTTGAGGAAGTGTTTAGAAGCCTATTTCACCGTGCTCATCGAGACATTTTGGGACAAGCACCGCATCATGGAAGTGTATCTGAACTCCATTGAGATGGGAAATGGCATTTATGGCGCAGAGGCAGTTGCTCGTGAGCATTTCGGTTGTTCGGCGAAAGACCTCACCCGTCAACAATGCGCCCTCATCGCCGCCACATTGCCCAATCCGAGGAAATATAGCAGTAGCACACCTTCACAATACATACTCAAACGGCAGAAGTGGGTTTTGAAGCAGATGCGCAACCTTGGCAACAAATTTCCTTCCGAAGAAGAGATTGAAACTCTGAGAGAGGTTAAAAGGATAAAAGAAAAGAAGAAGAAGGATGAGAAGAAGAAAGGGAATCAATAAACGGCAATTTGCAAATCTTTCTGTTCATCATTATCTGATTTATTAGATATGGACGTTATTTTATTGGTATTAAAGTGGTTGGCAATCTCATTCTTTGCCGTGAGTGTGATTCATGTACTCATTCTGAGGTTTGTCCGTGTGAATCGCACCCCATTGATGCTCTTCCGTTGCCGCCAGCAGCGCAAACGAGGCGAGGCAGTGAGGCTTCACCATCAATGGATGCCCTTCGACGAGATTCCCACCGATTTCAAAACTGCCGTATGGGTGGCAGAAGACGGCCTTTTCATCAGTCACTTCGGCTTTGATTTCCTTAAATTATTCAAGGGTTTGATGGTCTTTTTCCACAAAAGGTCAGAGTTCAAAAAATCGTTTTTCGGCATAAGCACCATCAGTCAGCAGACCGCAAAAAACGTGTTTCTCTGGCCTAACAGGAGTCTATTCAGGAAGATGTTGGAGGCCTACTACACGATACTGATAGAACTGCTATGGGGCAAGCAACGTATTATGGAGGTTTATCTCAATTGCATCGAGATGGGCGATGGAATCTATGGTGTCTATGCCGCCGCCAAGGAACATTATCATTGCGAGCCCAAAGAACTGACCCGTGAACAAATCGCCAACATTGTCACTTGCCTTCCCAATCCCATCAACTACCAATGCACCAACATCTTTTACCCACTCCTACTCGAATCTAAAAAACGCATACTCATGGGCATGGAAGAAACCACCTTTCCTCCCCGTAAGCATTTCGCCAAAGTGCAGTTCCTTCACCGTTGGCATACTTTGAAGCAAATCCTGCATATATAGAAGCCACCCTTGAGAATATCATCTACGAAAAGAGGGCCTGTCTTTGCTGACAGGCCCTCTTTGGATATGACATGAATCGCTGTTTATTACCAAGCGAAGAGAGGGTAATCCTTCATGATATCGTTGACATGGGCTCGAACGGTAGCGATGACGTTGTCGTTCTCGGGATCATTGAGCACAGTCTCAATCATGTCTGCAATCTCATACATGAGTTCTTCCTTAGCGCCCCGAGTGGTGATTGCAGGTGTACCGAGTCGAATACCCGATGTGAGGAATGCGCTACGGGTGTCGAACGGCACCATGTTCTTGTTAGCAGTGATATCGGCAGCCACAAGTGCTTTCTCTGCGACCTTACCAGTGAGTTCAGGATACTTGGTTCGCAGATCGACAAGCATGGAGTGGTTGTCTGTGCCACCAGAGCAAATCATGAAGCCCCGGTCCATCAGAGCCTGAGCCAGCACAGCGGCATTCTTTTTCACTTGCTTTTGGTATTCGACGAACTCAGGTTGCAATGCTTCTCCAAAAGCCACAGCCTTAGCAGCGATGACATGCTCGAGTGGTCCTCCCTGCTGTCCTGGGAAGACGGCGCTGTTGATGAGTTGTGACATCATCTTCACCTGTCCCTTAGCGGTGGTGTACCCCCATGGGTTCTCGAAGTCCTTTCCGAGAAGTATGATACCTCCTCGAGGACCACGAAGTGTTTTGTGTGTAGTTGAGGTAACGATATGTGCGTACTTGAGGGGGTTGTCGAGAAGACCAGCGGCAATCAGTCCTGCAGGGTGTGCCATGTCAATCATGAGCAGAGCCCCTACCTCATCTGCAATCTGTCTCATCCGAGCGTAGTCCCATTCACGGCTGTAGGCAGACCCTCCACCGATGATGAGTTTAGGTTTGTTCTCCAGTGCAAGACGCTCCATCTCATCATAATCCACACGTTGTGTGTCGGGATTGAGGTTGTAGCCCACTGGTTTGTAAAGGATTCCTGATGTGTTGACCGAAGAACCATGGCTGAGGTGACCTCCATGGTCGAGGTTGAGCCCCATGAAAGTATCTCCAGGCTTGAGCACAGTCAGTAGCACAGCAGCGTTGGCCTGAGCCCCGGAGTGTGGCTGCACGTTAGCATACTCAGCACCAAAGAGTTTCTTCACACGCTCAATGGCAAGAGTTTCCGTCTGGTCAACCACCTCGCATCCGCCATAGTAGCGTTTTCCGGGATATCCTTCAGCATACTTGTTGGTAAGCCATGACCCCATTGCTTCCATCACCTGGTCGCTTACGAAATTCTCAGAGGCAATCAGTTCGATGCCTTTCAACTGACGCTGGTGTTCTTTCTCAATCAGTTGGAATATTTCTTCGTCTCTTTTCATATAATAACAGATATTTCTAATTTATAACTTGAAAAACAACAAATCAATGATAAACCAAAAAAACTCATCCCAACTGCTCAGGATGAGTTTTAACATTTTGTTCACGCATTATATGCCCGCATTAAGCCTCTGCCTCTGGTAAAACAGACACATAGCTTCTGTCCTTACTGCCTTTCTTGAAGGAAACGATACCATCGATGAGAGCATACAGAGTGTGGTCACGGCCCATCCCCACGTTCTTTCCTGGGTTGTGCACAGTGCCGCGCTGACGAACGATGATGTTGCCAGCCTTGGCGAACTGACCACCGAACAACTTCAAACCGAGACGCTTAGAATGCGACTCGCGGCCGTTCTTTGAACTACCTACACCTTTTTTATGTGCCATTTCTCAATACAGTTTTTTAATGTTAATAAATAAGGTTAAGCAACGACCTGCTTGATAGCGAGTTTAGTGAACTGCTGGCGGTGGCCGTTGAGTTTCCGGTAACCCTTACGTCTTCTCTTGTGGAAAACGAGAACCTTATCACCCTTTACAAGTGGAGTAACTACTTCGCATACTACCTTTGCG
>CACYEC010000028.1 GCA_902773225.1 uncultured Bacteroidales bacterium | reverse complement strand
AAGTCAATCGGTATGCCTTACGTCATTGAGCGTTGGCCAGGTGGAATGCTCACCAACTTCCCCACTATCCGCAAGGCCGTGAAGAAAATGGCAAGCATCGACAAACTGTTGAGCGACGGTACTTACGATAAGTTGTCAAAGCGTGAGAACCTTCAGATTCGTCGCAAGCGTGCCAAGTTGGAGAAGAACCTTGGTTCTATCGCCGACCTGACCCGTCTGCCATCCGCACTTTTCGTGGTTGACGTGATGAAAGAGAAAATCGCCGTGAGCGAGGCCAAGCGTCTGGGTATTCCTGTGTTCGCTATCGTGGACACCAACTCTGATCCACGCGACATCGATTTTGTGATTCCCGCCAACGACGACGCCACCAAGTCTATCGACGTGATTGTAGGTGCTTGCTGCGCTGCTATCGCAGAGGGACTTGAGGAGCGCAAGGCTGAGAAAATCGACACAGAAGCAGCTGGTGAGGGCGACGAACCCAAAGAAAGAGCCCCAAGAAGAACTCGCACAAAGGCTCGCGCTGACAAATCTGAGCCTAAGGACGAGAGCGATGAGGCTTTTGCCGATGTAGAAGAGGCTGACGAGGCTTAATCATTGAATCAATAATAATAACCATATATTAAATAAGAAAAAATGGCTGTTACATTAGCAGAAATCAACAAACTCCGTCAGAAATCGCAGGCTGGTCTTATGGACTGCAAGAAAGCATTGACAGAAGCAGAAGGTGATATAGACAAGGCTATGGAGATTCTCCGTAAGAAGGGCCAACTCATTGCTGCCAAGCGCTCCGACCGCGAGGCATCCGAGGGATGTGTTCTCGCCAAGGTTGATGGCAATTACGGCGCAATGGTAGCACTGAAGTGCGAGACTGACTTCGTTGCCAAGAACGCTGACTTCGTGAAACTCGCCAACGATATCATCACACTTGCTATGGAGAAGAAACCCAAGAACATCGATGAACTTAACGCTCTGATGCTGGGTGACCAGACTGTGGCTGAGGCAGTGACTTACCGCAGTGGTGTTACAGGTGAGAAGATGGAACTTGATGGTTACTATACCATCGAAGGCGAGAAGGTAGTGGCTTACAACCACATGGGACAGAACTTCCTCTGCACACTCGTTGCCATGAACAAGGAGTGCAGCGACGAGGTGGCAAAGGGTATAGCCATGCAGGCTGCTGCTATGTCTCCTCTCTATCTGAAGGAAGAGGATGTTACAGACGAGGCGCGTGCTAAGGAACTGGCTTCCATCATCGACAAGACAAAGGAAGACGAAGTGAAGAGGGCTGTGGAGAACGCACTCAAGAAGGCTGGTATCAACCCTAACCTCGTGGACAGCGAAGACCACATCAACTCCAACATCACCAAGGGGTACATCACTGAAGATGAGGCCGCTAAGGCTCGCGAGATTATTCCCGCTGTCAGCGAGGAAGCACGAAAGAACCTCAACGACAAGAAGATTGAGATGATTTCTCAGGGACGTCTTAACAAGTACTTCAAGGAAGTATGTCTGCTCGACCAGGCTTACATCGACGACAGCAAGATTACTGTTGCACAGTATCTGGCAAGCGTTGACAAGGAACTCACCGTGACCGACTTCAAGCGTTTCACTCTCCGCTCTGAGTAAGATTTCTCATTTCGTAGAGTATAATAAGAAGAGCCAGACGGAAACGTCTGGCTCTTTCATTTTCTTGTTTCAAAATGTTTCATTTTGTCACGCCCATGAAACATTTTTGTATATAACATTGCATTAATATGCAATAATCTACCCAAAATCTACCCGTTATATGCATTTTCAGCACTTGTTATGCATAATTATTCTAGTTTTAATATTTATTAAGAAACATTTTTCCTGCCACCATTTTTCCCTATGACCTTAATTCCCCTTGACCTTAACTGAAAGACTTCTTGGAGGAGTTGCGGAGAGATTGAATAGACTGATTCTGGTTAACTGGTTAAGAGGATAAAGTTCAAATTACAGATTGAATGATTCCCGCATAGTTGAACATGGTGCGGTAGAACTCCGCTTTGCGGTCGAGACTCATGGGATAGGCTCGGGAGGAGGACGGCAGGCGATAGGCTTCGATGGGGAGACCGTCGCTGTTGACAAGACCGGTAGGCAATGAGTGGCCGACTTTCAAGGCTTCTGAAATGCCAAAATGCGCCAAGAGCGTGTCTGTGGCTTTCTCACCTGTGGTGACAATCAGACGACAGTGGGGGAGGAATGCCAACAACGAAGTGATGTCGGTGGGTTCCACCACTTCGAGGAACTTGTCCGAGGCGTTGTCTTTGAGCCGTCGGATGGCAGTGCAGGTGTCGTATAGCGCGATGCCCTTATCCTTCAGGAACTCCACGATAAGCGGCAGGCGGAAAGTCTTGTTCTTGGTATCCACGAAATGGTCTTTGTCGCCATAGAACACCAACCCCTCCAAACGCCAGTGGTCGTTGATGAAGTTGGGATAATAGAAATCCATGCACCACCTTTTGCGCTGTGGCGGAAAACTGCCGAGGAATAGCACATGCGCGTTCTCAGGCAAGAAAGGAAGCAAAGGGTGGTGTTCCACACCATCATCAGACGTTTCCAGTGCTTTCAGGTCAAGGTAACAGCGGGAATCCATTATAGGCTGTTTGGATTGAATTGATTCAGTTTGTGTTGTTTGTCAAGATTGTTCTATGGGTCAGAGGGGTTTTGTCGGTTCCTCTTTCAAGATTTTTTCCTTTGCGGGTTGTGTGCCGGCTCGGTCCTTTTCCTGCTTTTTCAGGAAGAACTTGACTTTCATTCTAAGACTGTCGTTGGCGTGCTTGAGTTGCTCTTCCTGTTGCATTGCCGATTCCAGTTCGTTACATCGTATGATGGACTGTACATCCGTTTTCGATAGGTTGTAACTGTGGCGGCCATTCGGTGCGATGCAGGTGACACGGATGGATTTGCTGGCATTCTCGATGATGAAATCCAACACACCGTTGTCATGGCGTTTCTTGAAGGTGGCCTGTTCTTCGTATCCGTTAGACTTGTCGGTGACGAACGAGAAGCACTTGTCGCTTTCCACACCTTCTTCAGTACCAGTATCTACCTTGATTATCTCGTGTTTGAGTTGTTTGCCAGTAAGCACGGACACGAGGAACAACTGCCCTGTCTCGTCCACCTCGGCGTAAAGGCATGTTCGATGGAGAGAGGAAGCTGGTTGTTGTATGTCCTTGTAGAATCCGATGGTCTGGTAGCGTGGGTCTTTTTCAAGTATGAAGTTGCTCTTCAAGTCGCTCACTCTTTTCTGGACATCTGCAATAGTCCTTTCATTGACTGCGATACCATGTTGTGCCTCCTTGATTTCCAATTCGTTCATCAAGTCTATGGCTTCCCTGCGAGCGTCAAATGCCCTTGGATAGGCTGTGCGTAGAGAATCGATGAGCAGTCGGGCCTGTGTGAATTGATCCGACGTGAGCATTCCGCGTGCTTCTTTCAGCAATTCCTCGGCTTCTTTTTGTCCATTGTCTCTTTTGCTGTCGCACGAACAGATTGTCAGCACGCAAAGCGTTATACCGATAATAAGTGGATAGGGTTTCATGAGGATGAGTATATGGATGATGGGTTATATGTTTTGATGGGCTATATACAATTACAAAATTACATTTTTTCCTGAAGTGTGGACGAAAAGACGAGGAAAAATCGTAATTTTGCGTTTGAAAATGACATGAATATGCGATATCTTACAGATGAAGAACTTAAAAAAGTGATAGACCAACCTATTTTCCGCGAGATTTCGGAAACAGCCGACGAGATGGGGTTGGAATGCTATGTGATAGGTGGCTACGTGCGTGACTTGTTTTTGGAACGTCATTCCCACGATATTGATGTGGTGGTCGTTGGGTCGGGTATTGCCGTAGCCCAGCGCTTGAAAGAACGTTTGGGAAAGAAAGCCCATGTGTCCCTCTTCCAGAACTTTGGCACAGCCCAAGTGAAATACAAGGGTATGGAAGTGGAGTTTGTGGGCGCCCGTCGAGAAAGTTACAACCGTGGTTCGCGCAAGCCCATTGTGGAGGACGGAACACTTGAGGACGACCAGAACCGTCGCGACTTCACCATCAACGCCATGGCATTGTGCTTGAATGCCGACCGTTTCGGCGAGTTGGTTGACCCCTTTTATGGTTTGGAAGACCTTGAAGACGGCATTATCCGTACACCGCTCGATCCGGAACTCACCTTCAGTGACGACCCTTTACGGATGATGCGCTGCATTAGGTTTGCCACCCAACTCAACTTTATGATTGAGGACGAGACCTTTGAGGCTATAGAACGTGATGTGGAGCGAATCAAAATCATCTCTCAGGAACGGATTATCGAGGAACTCAACAAGATTATACTTTCCCCTGTGCCATCGAAGGGTTTTGTTGATTTGGAGCGTTCTGGTTTGCTTGCCTTGATTTTCCCCGAGTTACAGGCACTGACGGGTGTTGAGGTGGTGAATGGACGTGGTCATAAGGACAATTTCTTCCACACCTTGGAGGTGCTCGACAATGTGGCACGTGCTACAGCAGATTGGGATGAGAAAGAAGAAACCCTTTCAGCAACTGAAAGCGATAAGGTCGAATCCAAAATGACCTATCCAGAACGTAAACTGTGGCTTCGTTGGGCTGCCTTGCTCCACGACATAGGTAAACCCGCCAGTAAAAAGTGGGACAATCTGTTGGGATGGACTTTCCACAGTCATAATTACATTGGCCAGAGAATGGTGCCAGGAATTTTCAAACGGATGAAACTGCCACTCAACGATAAAATGAAATACGTCCAGAAGTTGGTGGAACTGCACATGCGCCCTATCAATATCGCTGATGATGAGGTGACAGACTCTGCCGTTCGCCGCCTGCTGTTCGATGCTGGTGATGACATCGAGGACTTGATGTTGCTCTGTGAAGCCGACATCACATCAAAGAAGGCGGAGAAGAAACAGCGTTTTCTCGACAACTACCGGCTGGTCCGCGAGAAAATGGACGCATTGAGGGAAAAAGACCGTATCAGGTTGTTTCAACCACCTATAGACGGAGAGGAGATCATGAAGATTTTCAACTTGAGACCTTCAAGGGAGGTGGGCATTTTGAAACAAGCCGTTAAGGATGCCATTGTGGATGGCACCATCCCTAACGAATATGATGTGGCGTTAGCGTTTGTACTGAAAAAGGCCGAGGAGATAGGCTTGAAACCAAGAAATTTATAGGGGGTTAGGATTCTTACGGTTCTTAAAGGCTTGGGAGTTTGTAGAGGCCTTTGGCAATGATGTAGTCTTCGACCTCTGGCGGTACGAGCCCTGATAAAGACAATCCATTAGCGGCACGCTGACGAACCAGTGTGCTGCTAATGTCGTATAGATGGGTGTTGACAAGCGTGACAGAGGGCGGAAGCGTTTCGACATCAATATCGCACCCTGGACGTGCGTACATCAGGATATGGAACTCCTTGATGATGTCGTCACCCCTGTACCAGTTCCCAAATTGTAGCCAGTTGTCGGCACCGATGACAAGATAGAACTCCTCATCGGGATGTGCCTCAGCCAAAGCGTGGAGTGTGGTATAGGTGTAGGAAGGGATGGGCAGACTGGCCTCGAAGTCTGACACCTTGATTTGAGCATCGTCTTTTAATGCTAAACGGGCCATGTCCATTCTTGTGTCGAAGTCAGCGATGTCTGTGTTGCCTTTCTTTAACGGATTGAGTGGTGATACGAGCATCCACAATTCATCCACCAAACCACTCTGGCAGAGTTCGCGTGCCAATGCCACATGACCGCAATGGATGGGATTGAACGAACCTCCAAAGATGCCTATTCTTCTCATTGCCTTATTCTGCTTGTGTGTCTGCTGCCGGTTCTGGACTGACGCTGTCGATGAAGTCTTTCACAACTTGTAGCGTCTCTTGCTGAGCCACTTCAAGTTGGTCGTTGACGATTACCTTGTCGTACTTGTCGGCATAAGAAAGTTCGAGCGAGGCTCTTTTGAGCCGGTCCTCTATTTGCTCGAGTGTTTCTGTTCCTCGTTTGACCAGTCGCTTACGCAGTTCCTCAATGCTTGGTGGCTGTATGAAGATGCTGATGGAGCGTTCTCCGAAGTGATGTTTGATGTTGCATCCTCCTTTTACATCGACATCGAACACCACATTCTCGCCTTTCTCCAACTGTTTCTCCACTTCCGATTTGAGAGTGCCGTAGAACTTTCCTCCATAGACCTCCTCATACTCAATGAAAGCATCCTCTTGAATTCTCTTGATGAACTCCTCTTTGCTGAGGAAGTGATACTCCACACCGTCTTGTTCAGTGCCTCTGGGAGCCCTGCTTGTGGCAGAGATGGAGAAATGGAGGTTGAGCGTTTCCTGTGCTTGTTCCATCAAGTAATTGATGAGTGTGGATTTACCACTGCCCGAAGGGGCAGAGAAAATGATGCATTTACCTGGATTCATATGATTTGATGGGTTGATGGGTTTAATTGGTTTTGATGGTTTTGAAGGGGTGAAAGGACTTGTTGGGCTATTATAGGACATTGGCAACCTGCTCTTTGATTTGCTCGAGCTCGTCCTTCATCTTCACGACAATGTTCTGCATCTCGGCTTGGTTGCTCTTGCTGCCGGTCGTGTTGATTTCGCGTCCCATTTCCTGGGCGATGAAAGCGAGTTTCTTTCCTTGTCCGTGTCCGTCGTTCATTGTGCTGATGAAATACTGCAGGTGGTTGGTGAGTCGTTGCTTCTCCTCGTTGATGTCGAGTTTCTCGATGTAGTAAATCATCTCCTGCTCAAGCCGGTTCTTGTCATAGTCTGTTCCGACTACACTTTCCAGTTTGTCGATAATTTGCGAGCGTATTTTCTCTGTGCGTCCTTTTTCGTAAGGCTCGATGCTCTCCAACAATGCTGTGATTCTGTCGATGTTGCCCTGGAATTTTGATGCCAGTGCCAATCCTTCTTGCTTACGGAAATCTACGAGCGCAGCCACTGCACTCTCAGTCGCCTTGAAAGCCACAGCCCATTCCTCGTCGCTGAGTTCTTCCACTTCGATTTTAGTGAGTACGTCTGGCATTCTCAACAGCACCGTCATCCAGTCCTCAGGCTCAGGTATACCGTATTTCTGGCTGACAGCCTTTAGTTGTTTGTGGTATTCACCCATCAGTGTGGCATTCACGGGAGTTGCCATCTGGCTTTCGTCTTTTTCCACCCATAGATAGAAATCCACTTTCCCTCTCTCCAGTTGTTTGGCGATAAAAGTGCGTATTTCCATTTCCTTATCGCGGTAAAGGGGCGCTATTCGAGTCGACAAATCAAGGCTTTTGCTGTTGAGTGACTTGATTTCCACATGAATCTTCTTTCCATTGAATTCGGTAACACTTTTACCGTAACCAGTCATCGATTGTATCATTCTAAATCTT
>CACYEC010000027.1 GCA_902773225.1 uncultured Bacteroidales bacterium | reverse complement strand
TTCGTCTCTGATGGTAGCTTGATAGTTCATACGGATAACTCCCGTATTCTTGATTGTCTGTTTATTTTTTTCAGACAGTGGTCGTCTTGTCCGCTCCATCATCCTACTTGTTTGACTTTTCATTTGACTCTGGTTGCCAAACATGTTTTTGATACAAGTCATAGGGTAGAAACATTGTGTCAATTGTAGGCGTTACTACCAACGGATCAATCATCGCAACTGGCAACAAGCCCAATGCCAACAACAGTTCAATCGGCCCTGGATTTGGCCAACTACCGCTGTTCTTGTTTCCAAACATGAATTCCAGCGGCTTTAAAGCCCAACCAACAAGATGAACACTGTGCTCATCTACACCACAAAACGCATGGCGTATATAGCAGTATAACTGACCTTTCCTTTCTCTTGGAGGAATGGCCTCTGGCAAAACACAACAGCCTGCCATCATCAATACAGCAATGTTAACTCCAATACGTCTCATCATTTATTACCTCTCCTTCTAAATCAAACTTTATCGCCCCTGAAGTTTCAGGCGATTGATCGTTTCCATGTCCTCCAAGTTGGGGTCGTTGGGGGTGGGATTGAAGAATATCCCACACTGATCACCGTAGGCACAGCGAAACCCCAAAGCCATGAATCCGCCATTAAACTCTCCCATCAACTTACCATAGTGCGCGGAGACGAGTTTCCCCTTATCATCAACAACACATCGGGTTCTAAATACGACATATTTATATTCGGCCAACTTGTCAGTCGTCTGACTGTTCGGCGAGATGCCTCTTGCCCCGTGGCTAACGAATGTCATTGTACGATCAATGTACGACGCATTGTTAGTTGATGCAGCATAACAACTCTTCATTTCAGAGTAAACGTCCTTTGACATCTCATAATAGCCAGCATACGGAACGTTTGTAAATGAAACCTCAGTTTTGGTATCCCATGTGAAATCGTCTATCACCACACCGCTAAACCTCACAAGGACATCCTTGTGCTCACCAGCACCGTATGGTGCACACCATTGACCTTTCTCAAAATCAAGTCCGATCCATTCATTTGTCGCAGGAGCGTTATATCCACCAATCCCCCAAGTATGCCACTTTAGGTCGATGGGGTTCTTTTTTCTCTTCAAGATAATCGTTTTCTCCTCACCGTATGGTTGCCACTTACCATCCTTTACAAGTGGGGAAATCCCTTCGCGCCAATGGAAGTTTACGCCAGCACAGGAAGAATAATAGCCGTCTTTCCATATATGGCACGAGAATCGCCCCCCGACTTTGCCCTTTGCCACAAATACGCCTTTATCATCCGTAACAAAATTTTCCTTCCACGTCTTTCGTGGGTAGTCGTTCTGCCATGTACCAACAACTGCAGTATTCGTGACAGGCATACCTTCATCGTCCATTACACGATAAATGATTTTCGCCTTGGCACCCTTGCGTTGCGCTTTCTGTACCTCCGGTGTTATTGCTTCATAATATGTCGCACTATGCTTTGGAATATTGGCCAAAGCAACAGAAAAAGCGATTGACGCCACCGCAAAAACGATAATCTTTTTCATTTCATTTCTCCTTTTTCAAGAATGTTTGTGAATGCCGGAAAGACATAGTAATACGCCATGTTCTTGACATCTGAATGAAGCCAATTATAGGTGGTTATTACCTGTCCTTGCTCATTTTCGACGTCAACGCCTTCTCTTCCCCATCCATTTGCCCGATATGGCAGATCATTTAAGTTAAAGTCCTTTGCCATCTGCCCGCATTGGGTAGTTCGAATCTGCACCTTTCCTGCCGGGCTTGATATTGCGGGAATGTGGAACGCAAGGATGTCTGCCTTATCATAATCAGAGATAGTAGGATTGAACATCGCGGAAACACCGCGATTAAAGACGGCGTTGGAGACTATTGAACCATCTGCAACCATAGCATTTGCCCTAGCGGCAGAATACCTTACCCAAACAGTCTCGTTGTTTATGTTGGTAGTCCAACAGTGAAAGCCCCACCCTGCGGAAAGCGATCCTGCCGCGTTCACGCCCTTGAACACCTCCTGTTTTTGCCAAGGGAAGGCGTCAAGCTCAAGGGTCAGATGGAAGAACGGCCAATCAAGATTCAGCGTTGGCCAATGGAAGACACCTGTCGTCAGTCCTGGGGTTGAAGAGTTCTCGGCAAACACCTCGTCTCCAGACGAATAGAAGTTGAAAACATCAAGCCCCTGCCGTTCCAACAACGGCGCGAAGTGTCCTGCCCAACCTATCTTCCCTCGCGCGTCATTGACATCATTTGTGAACCATGTATACCAGTTCGCC